>CAMORK010000007.1 GCA_946623755.1 uncultured Butyrivibrio sp.
TGTCTCTTTCTTCCGGATAAACCGCCAGGTAATCGACAAGATATCTTTTCCCCTGTCTGACCAAAAAAGTGTATCCCAAAAGCCCTGCACCGTCTGATAAGCCGAGGCACTCATAAATTCCATCGTCTAAAGCCTTGAGGATCATTTTGAGGGGTTTTAGTTCGTCTTTTTTGAAATCATGGACCATGTGCTCATTATAGAGAGACGCAATCTGATCTTTATTAAGCTGTATCAGCTCCATGCCATCACCTCAAATACTTGTTCAGCGCAAAAAGACTGCTCTTCGCGTCGTTGTAGCCAAGCCAGTACAGATGCCCCAGTTTGTTCATGTTGCTCTCAACACGCTTGACAGTTACGTGCTCGGAAGGCGCGATAACAAAGATCCTGCCCTCCTGTTCAAGCCTGTCTATCTCATCGCACTCCTTGTTGTAGTCTGTGCCCATGGCCATGAGCTTTTTTGCAAACTCGGGATTGTCCTTGTAGAAGCGCTCAGCGTAGGTCTTCGAGGACTCTTTTTTCCTATAGCCTCTCTCCCTTGTCTTGATCACCACTATATTCTCATACCCCTGCTCAATCGCCCATTTGTAGGGGATATGGCAGCTGCAGCCACCGTCAAGGCATCTCTGACCGTCAACGTCCACCATTGGCGACACGTAAGGCATTGACGCTGAGGCCTTAATTGCACTTAAAATATCTTTGCACTTACCCTTCTCGAAATACACGGTCTTACCGGTATCACAGTCCGTAGCCACAGCTATAAATCTCCTCTGCGGATCGTAAAACGTGGTTTCATCGAGCTTTCCAAGCTTCTCATTTGGCCTGATGGCAAAATCAATATTCAAAGGGCTGTGGGCATGAAGCATGGCCTGTGCACCTATATAATCCGGGTCGTGCCTGAACTCAAGGTTACATCTGGCAGATCTCCCAATCTGGCCGGACGCATAATTAAGAGCCGCCATGGCTCCGGCACTGACGCCGATGACGCACTCAAAATTAAGGCCGTTTTCCATCAGAAAATCCATAACTCCCTGATTGTACATACCTCTGAATGCACCGCCCTCGACAACAAGACAGCCCTTGGTAAGCTGTCCTCTGGCGTGTCCTGTCGGTATTTTATCCAAATCTTTGTATACGTTTCGTCCGTGACTCATACTGACTTAATCTCCGTATTCTCCGTACTCGCAGCCAATGTGGGTTGCTTCCACTTCGTCTACAAGTACTGTCTCATCGCCCTTCTTGTCATAGAGCTTTATTGTCCCCCAGCCATTTCCTCCGTTCCAAAGATGGTTGTGGTTCTTTTGCCCGTCAGGGGACTCGTAGTTTATAAAGAGCATATCCTTCTTAAGGCAGTGGACCTCAGTTTCCATCACTGCCTTGATATTTTCCTGCCTTACATGCCAGATGACTTCATCCTCTTTTTCCTCGAAGCTAAACTCAGTCTTCACGCGCAGGTGGAGCTTTGAGAAATTGAAGTCATACTCTTTTCCCTCGTAATAGAACACGCCCAGCAGCCTTCTGTCCAGCGGCACAAAATAGATCTTCGGCCTTCCACCTCCGATATCGAATACGCTGTTCTTTAGCTGTTTTCCGGTCTTTTTGCTGACCAGACAGTTTGAGGAAAGCCATACCCAGGGGCTTGTGAAATCTCTTCCCCAGTTTTTATCGGCATATCCATAGCTCTTTTCCGGTGTAACTATGTACTTCCTTCCGTTGAACGTGATCGTTCCGCCATATGCGCTCTTCATGCCCTCTGCGTGCCAGTACATGGCGAAGGCCTCCGCATCCCTCAGTGGCTTACTTGCGCCGTAGCCTACATTGAAAGCGATCTGTTTGTCTATTACCAGGTCAAAAGAGATCTCGCCTGCATCGCTCATTCTCTCAGGAAAGGCAGCTGCAGCCTCTTTTGAAATTGAAATATGCCCTTTCAGGGCGGACTCGGACGCCAGGCAGTCGTCTGCTGTTATCTTATACGGCGCACTACCGTGAATCTTGACGTCTTTCAGGGAAAAAAATCTGTGAAGCTGACAAGCGTCTTCGCCCCAGGTTCCGGCTTTTACCATCAGATACGACGGGCGTTTTCCCTCTTTTTTATTCTTGGGGAGCTGCCCCAGCACGGGATCATCCTCCGCAAGCGCAGGATTACAGATGAAGAACTCGATGAAGAAAGGCTTATCCTCTCCTGTCAGCGCATCCTGCGCAGTGAATGAATGCCACCACCAGTCATATCCCTGATGCGCCAGCGGTCCATGAAGCATAAATGCATCTCTTCTCTTGCTGTGTATGTTGAATCTGTCAATTGCCATAATACGTACCCTCACTTATGAAAACACACATTGGAACTATGTCGTTTTTGTCCAATGTGTGCAAATATTTCAACTATTTATTTCTTGAGAAGCTTAGAGAACTCCAAAGCCTTACCAACATCTCCGTCTACCTTCAGCTTACCGATCGTGAATGCTGCGACAGGATCAAGCTTGCCACTAATCAGCTTGTTGAAATCATCGGATTTCATGGTAATCGCACAATTTCTGTCGTGATAGTCATAAGGCTCTACGTTTACTTTGTGGTCCTTGACCTCAACATAGAAGACTCCGGGATCACAGTCTGTGAGGTTGATCTGAACCGCAAGGAAATCTACACCCGATACATCGGCGGTTTCAGCCATTTTCCTGACTTTGGATAATACAGTTTCGAATTTCATTTGCACAATCCTCCTTTGTCTGCCAGTGTGATGCGCTCCCAACTGCGCTAATGCCCCAACTCATGATTATTTATATTATAGCACTAAAACGTGCGTTGCTATTAAATCATTCTCCATATACAGGCAAAACTGCCCTCTGGTGGTAGAAAAACTCGGTCCAAAAGCTTTGTTGCTCAAATTTTCTACATATACGCTAAAAAGTGTCCTGTGGGCGTAGAAAATATCTGGGCCTAAAATCTTTGTTCCTCATATTTTCTACCTATATTCTAAAAAGTGCCCTGTGGGCGTAGAATTTGCTAAATCTAACTTTTTCATTTTCTCTCTATATCATAAAAAGTGCCCCGTGGGCGTAGAAAATCAGGTAAACAAAAAACTAAGGTCTAAATTCTTTCTACATATATTCGCAAAAGTGCCCTCTGGGCGTAGAAAATCAGGCTGTCAAGATTTCGGACTCCTATATCTTTCTCTATATATGACAAAAAGTAACCTGTGGGCGTAGAAAACAATCGAATCAAGCCTTGCGCAGGCTTAGTGCAGCCTCAATTAGTGATCTTATCAGTCACAAGCTCAGCCCATGCAGGAATAAAGCCGGCTCCAAGCGCAACCTTTTGTGAAGCAATGTGCCCCATGGATGTTCCATAGTATGGAAGATGTCCACTTTGAAGAATATCATTCTTAAGAAGCGAAACCAGTATCTTACCGATTCCCAGCCTTCTTCCAGCAGGCTCGACATTTATGCCAATCTGCCACATGAGTGGACTGTCAAGACTTGCTCCGGCCATTCCAAGAATGACTCCATCCTTGATTGCTGCAACGCCGATAATATCAGGCGCTGTTTCGCAGAAGGTGAAAGCCTCACAGAATCTGTCATCTCCTTTGAACTGCTCTATCTCTTTTCCTCTATACCACTTAATATCGTAGCCTTTATTATCGACTTCAGAGACAGTCTCAGAAATATAGAATGGATGAGCCATACCAATCTGATATCCGTCCTGTGCAAAGCGCTCATTAAGCTTACGCATGTTCTTAACTTCTAGAAACCACTCCGAACCCGTATCGGAATAGTTCTCCCTGCACCACTCTACGATGTCTTTTCTCCCCGTGAAAAGAATCTTTCCATTAACTAAAACAAGCTTAAGATAGCAGTCCTCTTTTTCATGATATCTGCGCCTGCCATCAATAAAACTGTACTCAGTAAAATGATTCCGCCCATCACACACTTCTTCCGGGCTACAGCAATAATCTATTGCAAGCTGTCTGCATAATATGTCATTCATTTCTTAGCCGCCTCATCATTTCATAACTCTTCCGGAAGAGTCTTCTCCATGAGTCTGGGATTCTCTATGAGCATTTTTACCATCTTCATGGACCTTGCGTAATAAAATCCATCTGATATTCTCTCGTCTATTGTAAAGGCGAGATCGAGTTCTCTTTTGGTTGTAACGGTTCCGTCCTGATTGAGATATGTTCTGTTCTTCTTGGTTCCGACGATCACAAATATGGAGTTGGTTCCCCAGTTCATAAGATGATGATATCCGATATCCATTCCCAAAGAGCCTAAATTGGTAAGAACCACTGAGCACTGATAAGGGTCTGTGGCGATGACGGATTGCGGCATCCATCCGTGCTTGTCCAAAAATCTTGCAACAGCCCCAATAAAGTGCTTAAAGGGGAGCTTTTTTATGAAATTCATCGCTTCGGTAGATTCATCGTTCTGGGTTTTGCAGAAGGCAATCTGCTCTCTGACTTTTCGGCTAATACTCTCAAGGTTGTCCGTATCATCTGCTACAATTCGTGCAAGAGTCTCATCGCCTTCATCTTTGAATTCTTTTTTTACTGTGAAGGCTGCCGTGATATTATTTCGCTGATACATGGTCTGATTGGCTATGAATCGGTTCATCTGCGGTCTCAGCCTTAACATTTTCAATGCAGCTGCGATCACAACGTCAAAAATCGCTATTCTGTTATCCGGATGACTCTTATTGTACTCACGGATGTACTCCTCAGTTCCGGAAATATCTACCGCAAGCTTCATATATGCTTCATTATCGCATCTGTTCGGATACATGAGAGGCATTATATAATGCATTGCATCAATATCTCTGAGCTGAGCCCCGTCTCGCCTGTCTCCTATTTTCCTATTTCCCAATTTTATATCCTTTCCAAATAATAACAGTTCAAGAAAAAGATACATCACAAGCGCTGCCCATACATCAGTATAGGAATGCTGCTTAACAAAGCATACGGAAATACAGATCATAAATCCCCAGCAGGTGATCAGTATCTTTTTCCAGATCTTAACATTACCGGTAGTCAGCCACGCAGATAAGACCGCAAGTGTGTATCCCACATGCAGGGACGGACATACGCCCGTAGGTGTATCTGCGGAATATATGATTCCCAAAAGCCACGTACAGAAGTTGTCATGTTCAAAGCTTGCCGGTCGAAGAAATTGAACAGATGGCCACGCAATATATGTAATAACGGCAATTATCTGCATGCCTATCACTATTTTCTGGGCCCTGACAAAACTCTTTATGTCGTACAATACAAACGCCAGTAGCGACCACACCATGAACAGATACCAGGAAACATAAAACAGCACGAAGTACTCATTAAAAGGTATCAGATCGTCTACAACGCTGTGGACGACATGGCACTTGCTCTCCGGAATGAGTCTCTCGGTAACAAAGTACATAAAAAAATACACGACCCATCCCAAAAGTAACAGCAGGTGTCTGTATTCCTTACTTGTTATATTTGATAATCTCAGCTTTCTATAATCAACAACAGGTTTCTTCATTACATTCTTTCATTATACGGATAATTCTTTTTTGAAACATTGGGATAAGGTACCACTCGATGTCTCGGCATATCATAAGCAATTTCGGAAATGGAATCCTGAAGGTACGTACAAATTCTGTCAGCTTCCTGCCCCATCGGCAGTTCCGGCGAATACATGATGGGTTTTCCGAAAACGAGCTTTCTCAGCTCAGGACAGACATACATGGGAACAAACGGGACAATTTTTCCGTTCTTTCTGTAATAATACTTGGCCACGTGTACAAATCCCCTCTGAAACTCATGGACGATATTATTATGCTCCGTGTAATCCTCAGGAAAAATAACCACTTTGGCGTTATCCTCAAGTTTGTCACACGAAATCTGAAAGGTCTTCATAACACGCTTGTCGCGATAAACCGGTATAGTATAAGCATTGGTAAAGACTATCTCTGCGAGCGGGGGAATAATGTATGAGAACAGTCTGAAAAAAGGTCGTATCAGTGCCGGTTTCCCGGACCAAAAATCGCTGTATGCATAGTCAGCAACTTTTTCTTTTTCCATCATTTCCGAAATGCACCAGGTATAATGCTTGCCGGGAAAGTAAAGCTCAGCAGCCAGAGGCCCAAAGGCCTGAGAATGATTGCCCACTACAACAGCCGGGCCATCAGGCAGATTGTCTATCCCCTCAACATTATATACAGGCATCACCCATGACACCACTTTTCTTATCAGACGATAAATAAACCTTTTCAACACTTTCCTCCGTGACAGATTTTTTCCATCCAAGGTAACAGTATATATCTTTTTTTCATTTATCGCCAATATAAAAGCTAAATAAAATGGATCTCTGCGGTGGCTGAGCATATACTTGCGTGATTTAATCATAAAAGAAAACGAATTGATCGATCCATCGATGTATCCGGAAGAGCAGCGCAGTCTGGTTGAGGATTCTAATTCACGCATCAGACGTTTGACCGGCATCATTACCGGAATCGGAAAAGAATATCATACAATCTGGGTCATCAATTCCAATACCAGGAAGATGTATCTGTACCGCTCCACCGGAGAAAGTACAAATCGTTATGCGGTAGAACTGGGATTTCGTTTAGGCGGTGTATATGAGAGCAAAAAAGCAAGTGGAAGTGCGTTAAACTTCAGGTAAGACAGGGGTATTTATTACTTTACCCCTGTTCTTTCAAGCACTTCAGCCACGGTTTTAACCGGAATTATCTCCAGATTCTCTTTTACCTCATCGGCAACGTCTATAAGGTCCTGCTCGTTATCTGCGGGGATAAATGCAGTCTTCACGCCGCTTCTTAGGGCTGCCATGAGCTTCTCGGGAAGTCCGCCGATAGGCATTACAAGTCCGCGAAGCGAAACCTCTCCCGTCATGGCAATTCTGGGATCAACATCATGTCCTGTTACCAGTGACGCAATTGCAGTAGTCATGGTAATTCCGGCAGATGGGCCGTCCTTCGGAACAGCTCCGTCAGGCACATGGATATGAAGGTCATTCTCAGTAAAGAGATTTGCCTTCTCAGGGAAAAGAGATTTCACAAGGCTTACGGCTATCTGCGCCGATTCTTTCATGACATCGCCAAGTTTACCTGTAATTATAATATTCCCCTTTCCTTTGGTGAAAAGAGTCTCGATGTAGAGAATCTCACCACCAACAGATGTCCAGGCCATACCGGTCACAACGCCTGCTTTCTGCTTATCAGGCACGTTCTCCCTATGTACAGGTCTCATATCAAGGTCAGTCCTTAGCTGATCCCTTGTGATAGAGAGCTTGTCTTTTCCTCCCTTTGAGATCAGTACTGCGGCACCTCTGCAGAGAGAATCAATCCTCTTCCTGAGGCCTCTGACACCGGCTTCCCTTGTGTATTCCTCAATAATTGTCTCCAGAATTTCATCCGATACTTCAAGAGCATCCTCTGAAATCCCCATGGAAGACATTGATTTTGGCAAAAGATGCTTTCTCGCGATCTTCAGTTTCTCGTCAGGCGTGTAGCCTGTGAAGTTTATCACTTCCATTCTGTTAAGAAGAGGCTCAGGTATCGTATCCAGGCTGTTTGCTGTGCAAATGAACATCACGTCCGACAGATCATATGGAACGTTCATATAATGGTCTGTAAAGGTGTTGTTCTGCTCAGGATCAAGAACCTCAAGCAATGCACTTGCCGGATCTCCGTTGTAGGACTGTGACAGCTTGTCGATCTCATCCAGCACCATTACAGGGTTTGTGACGCCGCTCTTGTTGATGACATCCATGATCCTTCCCGGCATTGCACCGATGTAGGTACGGCGATGTCCTCTGATATCAGCTTCATCCCTGATTCCGCCAAGACTCACGCGCACATACTCTCTTCCAAGGCTCTTTGCGATACTCTTGCCGATACTGGTCTTACCTGTTCCGGGAGCGCCTACGAACAGCAATATTGAGCCTGACTGCTCTTTCTTTAGATTCATTACAGCAATCTGCTGGATTATGCGCTTTTTGACCTTATCAAGGCCGTAGTGGTCCTCATTTAGGATCTTCTCTGCTTCATCGAGGTCAATGTACTCCGCTTCCTGCTTTTTCCAGGAAAGGCCGGTCACAAAATCCAGGTAGTCGTAGAGCATACCTGTCTCCGGGCTGTTTTTTCCCTCCTGCTTAAGTCTGTCCAGAACCTTTCTGGCCTCTTTTTCAGCATCCTCATTCATACCCGATTCATTGATCTTTTTCTCAAACTTCTGAATGTCAGTCTGATTCTCAGGATGCATCTCATCAAGCTCTTTTTGCAAATATTCCATCTGCTTCTTGATGGCGGACTCACGGTACATGTCCTTGTATTCCTGCTCCTGGGCGCTGGCTGCGTCTGTTGTGACTTTGGCCACTTCAACGAACTCTACTACAGCTTTTTCCATGAGCTCAAGGCGCTTTGCTGCACTGTCTTCCGCAAGAATCCTGTACTTGTCGTCGTTGCTGTTCTTCATCCAGTAGGATACGGCAGCTGTCAGCTCTCCCACTGTGTTCATGTTGTCTATCATCATGTTAAAGAAGCCCGCGTACTGGAATCTGTTCGAGAGGTCTTTTACCTCCTCTTTAAGACGCGCAAGGGCTTCTGCCTCCCTGGCCGGGTCCACAGCCTCACTGTCAGGCCTTCTTGAGATGCTAAGCTCGATATTGTGCCTTGGGTCTATCGAAACCTCATCAATGTTCACGCGGTTATTGACCTTTACAACGATATAGCCGTCGGAGCTGATGTTACTGAGAATTCCTGAGACTCCGATCGGATAGAAATTATCCTCGGTCATCTCACTTCTCTTCTGGTAGGTCTTATTCTGCAAAAGAACTACCTTCTCCCCCTGAACGGCTCTACCGCCCAGATTCTTGAATTCATCTGTCTGGAAATAGAGATTTCCCTCAGAAATAAGCTGTTTATTATATACCGGAACTACTATCATGGTTATCCTCCTTCTATAGCGGTTGTTAGCACTCTTCTCTGGCGAGTGCTAATGCCCTGGTAAAAAAATAAAGCGAATTCGTAGCGAACGCTTTACAAAACCTTTACACTTGTCTAAGATATGTACATGATATTAGCACCAACCTTGACAGGTGTCAATGTTTATTTTCGTGAGGATTGTTTATGTACCAGGGATGCAATAAAACTGCGCTTTGTTCGCAGAAAACCATCGCAGAAGGGTTTTATGAGCTATTAAAAGAAAAAGAATATTCCAAGATCACAGCCAGCGAAATATGCAAAAAGTCGGGCGTCTCCCGCCAGACTTTCTATTCGCTGTTCTCTTCAAAAGAAAACATAGTAGCATTTATATTATCGAAAGAATACTCTTTTAATCCCAATGAAGAGTGCAGATGCACGGGGCATCCCACGCTTTTGGAGCTAAGTCGCGGTTTCTCTTCATTTATTGTTCAAAAGGGCGATTTCATCGATCTTCTGGAAAAAAATAACATCATCTATCTTATGCAGGAAACCCTGTACGAGGGCTTTAACTGCTGTTGCGGCGAAAGTGACGATGTCAGTCACGCTTATGGCCGCGCCAAGGCCGGCGAATGTGTTCTCTCAGCCGATCTTGCCGTTGATTTCGTAGCTTCCGGCCTTACGACCATCGCCAAGCACTACGTCAAGAACAGAGCTGAGATAAGCTGCGATGAGCTTGAGAAGATGATATACATGCTCTTTAGCGGGGAGTATTTTGATCATTCGTAAGCAAAAAGAGAAGCAGTCATTACTGCTTCCCTTTTCCTATAGTCTTAACAAAGAATCCGAATACATTTCTCACCAGCGGTCCTGCAAAGAAAATCTGCCAGCACAGCGCCATCGGGAAGTTCATGACTGTTGTCTGAAGCCAGACTGCCACAAACTCTACGCCTGCATTCTTAAACAAAATTGTGGCTGCAAGGCTCATCAGTGGGCACATCAGACAAACTGACATTGCTGAGATTGCAAGTATGATCATAATCATCGGGTCTTTTCCCGGTGTAACAAATCTGAAGGCCAGTTTCTGCGCCAGCTTTCCAACAAATAAAAGCTCTAAAGCAACAGCTATAGGCCACATGATTATGATCTCTTTAAATGCTGCGAGGAACACAAAATTCTGCATTCCTCCTACGTTTAGGGAAATGTTGTAGCAGATCATTGCATAGACCATGACAAATGCCATGAAAATAGTGAAAATAACATCCTGAAACTTATTCTGTGGTAACATACCTGGGGTTCTCCTTTCATTGTCCAGGGGAAGACCGAAGGCGTGTTGTTCGTTATCACCACAGGGTGTGCGTTTCCAATGTTTATTACCGGCCAGACATCTTCTTGATTTTTAGCATCGAGTAGAGATTATAGCAGAAACTTGTGATTTGTGTAATAGGAAAATTTAATTTAGTTTTTCCAATATCTCCTCAGCCTTCTCGCTGCCGTGTTTTGCCGCATAAGAAGCCCTCTTCCTGGCTTTTTCCAGGTTTTTTTTTCCGTCAAAAGAGCCTTTGAAGTACCCTTCAGCTATAGCCTCGGCTGCTTCTATGCTGCCCTTTCCGGCTTTATCTATTAAGTCTAATAAATCTTGTTTGCTCATTGTTCCTTACATCCCTGATTTGCCTGTTTCCTGCTCTCTTCTTCTATCACTCTCTGAATCCACTCTTTATCCATCAGGTTATCGAAAGCACCGGCAACTACGGACTCATTGGCGAAGTTATCAAATTCAATCTGCTTCTCCTCAAGAATATCCATCATGGCCTCATCGATGGAATACGGGCACAAAAGATGATATACGGTGACATTCCGCACCTGGCCCATCCTGTAAACCCTTGAAAGCGCCTGACTTGTAAGGGAAGGCTTTACCTGCGGCTCACAGAAAATGACCATACTGGCTGCCTGGATATTAAGACCAACGCCTCCGGCAATGATCTGACACAGAAGTATACTGCCACCCTCAGAGTTTCCGAACCTGTCGACTATATCCTGCCTCGATTCCACGCGTGTATCACCGCTGATCACGCCTACGCACTTATCGCCGAGAAATCTTTCCACTTTAGATATTGTCTCTCGGAAATACGAGTAGATTACAACCTTTCTTCCTTCAGCCCGCGCTTCTTCACACAGTTCCAAAAGACGCTGAGCCTTGGCGGATTTCCTCAGATCATCCAGCTGAAATCCCACACGGCGCATATCCTGAAAGCTTCTGTTTATCACGCTTTCGGAATAAAACGCTCTGTCCTCGTCTGTCATTTCGCACCACTCATATTCCTCATCTATAGGAGGCAGCTCTTTTAACACCTGCTCTCTGGTCCTTCTGAGATATACAGGCGCCAGAGTTTCCCTGAATTCAGGAACATGGCTAAGCAGTGCCATTTCACGCACCTTGCCGGTCATATCGGGTCTGACAAAATCAATGAGATTGCACATCTCATCAACCTTGTTTTCAAGGGGTGTTCCGGTCATCAAAACAATTCGCTCAGACTCATTATCAAGCCTTCTGATGTACATTGTTCGCTTTGCATCGGGATTCTTGATATAATGGGCCTCATCAATTACAAGCATCTGAAGCAGCATGCGGTTGTCTATCCTGTCCACGATTTTACCCATGGATTCATAATTGGTTATGGCTACGCCGCCGTATTCAATCCACCTGCTGAAAACCTCGTCTATATCAGCTCCATGAAGAATGTAGGTGCTGATATTGCTGAATTTCCTGACTTCTCTGGACCAGTTTATAAGCACGCTGGCAGGACATACCACCAGAATGTGGCAGAAACCGGCATTTTCCGCATGGATGTGTGTCATAGCAGCTATTGCCTGTATGGTCTTGCCAAGTCCCATTTCATCGCCAAGAAGTACTTTTCTCTGATTCAGGATGTACTTTGCACCGAATTCCTGATACGCACGAAGATTTCCTCGAAAACCATCAAGATTTAATCTGAGATCACTTATCTCTTCCGCAAGCTCCTGAGGAATACTCTCGTAGACGAAAGGCCTGTTTCCCCTGGTTGTTCCCAGCTTCTCAAGAACAGCGTAGAGTTCTGCTCCGTTTATGGAAAAAGAATTCATCGCTTCCTGCTCAGATACCGTTATTGCCAGGTGATACGCATCCACAATGTTAAGAAGCCTGTTAAACAGCGCTCCGTTGCAGAAATCATACATCTCCCCGGCCATCTCAATTGTTTTTTCTTTTCTCTTTTTTCCGGAAAAGAACCACCGGATGCTGTTTGTTATGATTCCTGCAGACGCTACTTCTTTGGCATATTCTTTCAGGCTCTCAGATGATCCCCTCGTATCAGTTCTGACTCTTTCACATCTGATATACCTGTAAATATCGGTTATAAGCTCAGGGCAGTTCTCATCCAGCACAATTGTCACGCCACAAGAGAGACTGTTCGCGAACTCCGTGACTATTCGCCTTATGGCCTCAACCTGTTTCTCACCGATGCCATTGATATTCCGGATGTCACCTTCAGGCGCTCTCGCAATCTGACCAAGGGTTGTAAATCCGGCTTCCCTAAGCGCAGAAACGCGAATCCCGGCCTTCGAGTTCTTGAGCTCTTCAACTGAAATCTCGTCGAGAGCATCCTTGGCTTTTTCTGCAGCCAGTTTACTGCATGCAGCTTTTATCTTACGCTGCTGCTCCTCTCCCTCGGCAAAGATATCATCGAATGTTTTGTCTAAATAGACTATTGTTCCTATTAGTGTTTTTATACTTTCAAAATCAGGTTTTTCCATGCTTACAATTATAATAAATAAAACACTTCCATGCTATATATGCACAGAAGTGTTTTCCCTTAACATCAGACATATTTCAGAATATCTTTAAAGCTCTCCAGGCGATAGGTTGCCTTTGAATAATCAGCTGCGCTTCCGATACCCGCGCCATCAAAGCCGCCGGCAACAGCTGCATCAATTCCGGCCTCTGCATCCTCGATAACAAGACAGTCAGCAGGCTCTTCCCTTACAAACTCCGCAGCCTTCAGGAATACCTCCGGGTCGGGCTTTGATCTTGTGATATTGGTGCCATCACTTATTGCATCAAAGAAATCCTCCAGGCCTATCTGTTTTAGAATAAACTTGGTATTCTTGCTGGAAGATCCGATAGCAAGCTTGAGTCCCTTGTCTCGTAATGCATTCAGTGTCTCTTTTACCTCGTCTGATAAATCTGCCGGAGACATGTTCTCAAGGCTCTTTCTGTAAATATCGTTCTTCTCGGTAGCCAGCTTCTCTTTTTCCTCAGCAGAAAGCTCAGGCCCTGTATACTTCTCCAGGATTATCTCAAGAGAATCCATTCTGCTGACACCCCTGAGTCTTTCATTTATCGTTCTGTCAAAGGGTATGCTGAGTTTATCAGCAAGCTGCTTCCAGGCAAGATAATGATATTCATCCGTAAAGCAGATAACCCCGTCCAAATCAAAAATTACAGCCTTATATTTCATAACGGCTCCTTTCATACCTCAAATGTAAAACTCTTAAAATCTATTTTTCCCTCGCCGGAAAAGCCAAAGAACAGGCAATGGATTCCATCAGGGATATTTACCTCTGTTTCATACATGGCAAATCCATCATCTGCTCCCGCAAAAGAGATCTCGCCTACCGGTTCTGCGTTCTCAGAATCCGTTGTTATAGAAAGCTTGCCGTTTCCATAGCTCCTGGCCTCTACTGAAATCTTTTTTACGTCCTTGCAGTCAAAGTACTTAAAGCCTGCCACAACGCCATCAAAGACATTGGCGATACAGTGCTCTGAATCTTCTTCCCTGTCGGCAGACAGCTGGAAGATATATGGCTGAGAATCCTTAAGTGACTGTCCATATATGATCTTCCTGTCATTTTCACCACACATAAGATTACATGCGATGGCAGCCGAATATTTTCCTTTGCCTGCCAAAGGCCCCCCATTTAAACCGCAACTTGTCATCTCAACCTGCGCAATACTGCCATCGCCTGCTATAGTAATCTCCTCAGCACAGCCCTGTCTCGAGCTCTCAGTCCCGTGGGTCTGTCTGTGATAGAATATATACCACTTGTTATTTAATTCGATTATGCTGCCGTGATTGTTGCCCATCATGGCTCTGGGCCTTGTGTTGCCCTTGTATCCTATATCTCCGTTAGATACGATCACTCCGCCATACTTAAAGTCTCTGTCAGGATGATCGGAAGTCGCATAACACAGTTCATGGCTTACTGAACTGGAATATATAAAGTAATACTTTCCATTTACCTTACGCATTGAAGAAGCCTCAAAAAAGGCATGTCCCTCATATCCGGAGCCCTCTGAGATCTTCTCTCCCGGCACCATCAGTTGCGGCTCTCCTTTAACTGTGAGCATATCCTGCTCAAGCTCTACAACATAAGCGCCGTCAGAAAACTTAGTGTCAGCAATAGCCTGAAGCTGTGCCTCAGCATCCTCACGACTCATGCCCATTTCAAGAAAGGCTTCGATTGGAGGTGCAGGAAGCGGCTTAGCAGGGCTGAATCCGTAGTACAGGAAAACTCTTCCGTCATCATCTACGAGCACCCCGGGATCAAACGGGAAGTTCTCCTGAAGCTCTTTTCCTCCCAAAACATTCTCCGGATACTTAACATGACCATAGAAGGAAAAAGGTCCTGCAGGTGAATCACTCACCGCCACGCCAAACTCCGGATTAAACGAATAGCAGTAAAACATATAGTACCTGCCATCTGCGCCTTTAACCACGTCCGGTGCCCAAAGATCCATCCGGTCGTCTGAATTTGAAGGATCCTGTGTTCTTTTATAAATAACACCCTCATATCTCCAGTCTGTAAGATCCTCTACGGGTGCAGACCAGGTCACATAGTCTCCCATGCAGTACTTCTGACCGCCGGCAAGATCATGCGATCCGTAGATATAGACTCTTCCGTCAAATACTCTGGGTTCTCCGTCGGGAATATATTCATATAAAGGCAAATAAGGGTTAAAAACCTGTTTCATTATTTCCACTCCTTTTTAAGTGCCAAAAGCTTCTCTGCGGCAGCCATTACCATAGGCGGATTAAAGCCCATAAAGAACATTGTCTGCATCTCATTCAGCGTAAGACCAAGGCTCTCAACATCCTTGCTTTCCATAAGCTTATACGCAATTGGCAGATCCTTTTTTATGATATCTACTGCTCTTTCGTCCTCGGCAAACTCTTCAAGCCTTGTGTCCATGGTATACATAAGCCTGTAGTCCCTCTTAGGCTTATAGGTCTTTTCAAAGACTCCTGCCTGAAGCTGCACCTCTTCTCCGCCTGTTCCAGGCAATATGTAAACTGCGGAACATCCGAAGGGAACACCTACTCTGACAGTGATTGTTCCGTCATCGTTGATCTTCCAGAAAGATGTGTATTTACCGCTCACTGAGTTGTATTCAAAGTCCACATACTGAAGCTTGGAGCTTAGCTGCGGCGCGATATATGCACTCTTAAATCCTGCGGAATTAGGCTGTATTCCTGCAATAAAACGGTATACATATTCCATTACAGAGCCATAAGAATAGTGATTGAGCGAATTCATATTGGTTCCGCTGATGGTTCCGTCATCGAGGATTGAGTTCCATCTCTCCCAGATTGTTGTCGCTCCGAGGTTGATGCAGTGCATCCATCCGGGGAAGCCTTCCTGGAACAGGATGTAATAAGCAATATCCTCCATATCGTTTTCTGCCAGTACCTGACACATCATAGTAGCACCGACAAAGCCGCCCTTGATCTTATAGCAGTCCTTTTTAAGCCTGAGCTTAAGGCCTTCGATTATCCTGTCCTTGTTGATAAATATCTTGTATTTGAGGCAGATAAGATAAGCAGTCTGAGTATCAACAGCAAGTCTTCCGCTTGGCGTGAAATACTCATTTAGTATTGCAGTATTCACTTTCTCGGCACGTTTTGCATACCTTATACTGTCATCAACATATCCCAGGATTCTTGCTGCGCTTCCGGCTTTTATCAGTGATTCGTAGTAATACACTGAAGCCACAAAATAGTCATCCGTACCGCCCTTCATGCTCTGAGGGCTGATTCCGTCCTGTGCCAGCCAGTCCCCGAAGTGGAATCCAAAATTCCAAAGGCCGGTATCACCGTGTTCTTCATCCTCGCGGATGATATGATCAACCCAGTCCTTCATCAGCGGATAGTTAGCTCTAAGGTCATCCTCATCTCCGTAATACTCGTACAGCGCCATAGGGAGGAATGTTGCCACATCGCCCCATACGCTGCTTCCACCGGGGGCCTTGCTGATATTGGGAATAAAGTTTGCAACCACTCCGTCATGGTCCAGCTGATCAAGATGCAGGTCATATAAAAACTTTCTGTAGAAAGCTCTTGTATCCATGTTAAAGCAGGCAGTAGGTGCAAAAACCTGTGCATCGCCTGTCCATCCGAGGCGTTCGTCTCTCTGAGGGCAGTCAGTCGGCATATCCAGGAAATTGGACTTCTGTCCCCAGATACAGTTGCTTGCAAGCCTGTTCAGCTTGGTATCGGATGTTTTTATAGATACCGTAGTTTCAAGGTCGGAATATACCACGTTTCCGGTGAAATCTTCTGCGCTTAGCTCACCTTCCCAGCCTGTTACTCTCACATATCTGAATCCAAAATACGTAAAGTGTGGGCGCACATTCTCTTCTCTTCCATCTGAAACATAGGTAAACTGCGCTTTGGCAGATCTGTAATTGGCGTTGTAGAAATTACCCTCCTGCAGAACCTCACCAAAATCCAGGGTAACCTTTGTACCACTTGGCAGCTTGGACTTAAATGAAACATATCCCGTAAAGTTCTGCCCAAAATCAAGGACTTTCTCACCGGTCGGTGTATCAATGATCTCTTTAACAGGAAGAGTCTCTTTTACAACAACAGGCAGACTGTACCTCTCCACCAGTTTTGATCTGACTTTGCTGCTGTCATCCCAGATTTTTACCGGCTTTAATTCGTTCTTTTTATCTTTCCATAACAGATGGTTGTATTCCTCGCCATCATATATGTCGCTTGAAGCAATATCACTTCCGCAGTAGCTAAAGCTCTCATCTGTCATGACAACGAGCTTTCCGTTGACGTATACTTCCGCGATCACGCCGAATTTATTGCCGTAGTACGCCACATCTCCGTCATAGCCAAGACGACCCTTGTACCAGCCGTTTCCGCAGATAATAGAGAGTTTGTTATCTTCAGCCAAAAGCTCTGTAATATCATAGGTCTGGTACTGTACTGCCTTGTTATAGTCGTTGCAGAAAGGCGCAAGATAATCATCACCGATCTTAACGCCATTTAAGTAAGCCTCGTAGAGGCCAAGGCCTGTCACATAAATACGACCGTTCTCAATGTCCCTGATCTTGCCCAGAGAGAAGTCTTTTACAAAGCATGGGTGGAAAGACGGCTCCTCATCTGTACCGATAAACTTAGCCTTCCACTTCTCGGTCATCTTGCCGGTCTCAAAGAAGCAGATGTCGCTCTTGGCTGTATTATCCTCATCATCAGTTACTTCAACGTAGAAATAATACCTTGTTCTGGGCTCGGGACTAATTTCTATAGTCTCTCCGATCCAGTCCAGATCATGATCTTCCTTGCTCCAGAGGATTTCCGAAAAGTCCTGCTTTGTGCTTACAACGATCTTGGAGCGCACCTGATAAGAGCCTTTTGCCTCAACTACTTTCCAGCTGCACTTTATTTTGGGATACGAAAAGCCTATGGGATTTTCAATTCCGTTTATCTTTACATCAACAATTTTCATACTTTCTGTCCTTAATCAAATATGAGAATTAGCCCGGACATGAATTTCTCATATCCAGGCTGTACATTACTTAAATAAAAACTTGGCGATCCTCTCCATGTCCTCAGGCTGATGCGCAAAAACTTCAACGTTGGGGATCTCGGCAATCTGAGGGAACACGCTGGATAACGCTATGATCTGGCAAAGCTTGGACTTTAGATTTAATCTGTCGCCCTCAGGTGTAACAAGCTCAACATCTCCTTTGCACTGTTCTACAACCTCTAAAAAGCCTTCAAAATCCGATAATTTATCAATTACCATATTTTTCTACCTCCAAAGTTAATATGCCAGGTACTCTTTTCCGCAGAACGGATCCACGGGGCTTACACCCTTAAATTCGCTTCTGCCGAGGATCTTTTCTACAACTGACTCGATCACGTAATCATGATTCGAATATGCGTTGATATATGTTTTAATCATAGGCACATCCAGAAGATGATACGGAATCTGCAGTGAAATAAACATTGTTGGAACAACTTCCACAAACCACGGAATATTGTTGCCTGCTCCGAAAATTGTGTGCCAGTTGAGTCTTGCTGTGGTTTTGTTTGATGCATTCTCCACGTTTCCGAGATAGATGACAAGATCGTATTTGTTCCTGAACTCGGTAACAGACTCAAACTTGATAGGCTTATTGAAATCAAACTCTTCCTTCACGTAAGGGATCATTTCAAAACCTTCAGCCTCCATAAGCTTAACAAAGGTCTCTTCGACTCTCTTTTCGGAAGCACATCCGCCCATGATCTCATACAAGACCCTCTTATGCTTTTTAGGTGATATCGGTAAAAGAGCTTGTGTATCCTTTACAAGTGTCACCGACTTGTCAGCGCACTCTTTTGCCCAGGCTACGTGCTCATCACTTCCGATAACAGGAAGGTTTTTCTTATCAGGAACCAAAGTTCCGTTAGCTTTTTTCTCATGGAGTCTCAGAGCTGCCTTCATGGCAAGAATACGTGTAATAGCTTCATCAAGACGCTTCTCGGAGAGAATACCCTCCTCATAGCCTTTCTTCATGAACTGAATATCTTCGTCATAATCCTTGTTGAACAGGATCATGTCACAACCGGCCTCAATGCAGTATGGTACTGACTTTTCTCTGTCCATTGCGCAAAGGAAGCCAACCATAGGGGTTGCATCCGTGATGATCATTCCGTTAAATCCAAGCTGATCTCTGAGGAGATTCTGTAGGAGCTCGGGTGAAAGAGAAGCAGGCATCAGCTTCTTTGGAAGGTTAGGATTGAACTTCTTCTGGTAAGAAGGAAGCGCAATATGTCCAACCATTACTGAAAGCGCACCTTCGTCGATAAGGGTTTTGTATACATCACCATAGGTTCTATCCCACTCCTCACAGCTAAGGCTGTTTACGCTGGTTAAAATGTGCTGGTCGACTTCATCTACTCCGTCTCCCGGGAAGTGCTTGATTGCTACTGCAGAGCCGCACTCTTTTGCACCTCTCATATATTCAAGGCCGAATTTCTTGACCTTTTCAGGGTCGGAGCCATAGGTTCTTACATTTGTTATTGGACTGTGATAATTAAAATCAATGTCCACAACAGGGGCAAACGCGTAATTACATCCTACAGCCTGACCTTCACTGCAGCTGACCTTCGCAAGTCTGTAAGCCTGCTCCGGATCATCTGTTGCAGCCACTTGCATCTGCTTTCCAAAAGCAGTTCCCTCAAGCACGATCCCGTCGCCACCTGCCTCAAGATTTGCTGCCAGAAGCATTGGAACTTTGCTGTTGGTCTGAAGGTATGAATACGCATTGAACAATTCTTCAGTTTTTCCGGTCCTGAACATAAGTCCGCCGGGATTCTTGGAAAGAATCTCATACTGCAGATACTGCTCGTTCGGTGAATATCCTATCGGGAAAAAGAGCTGTCCAAGCTTCTCGTCTAATGTAAGAGAAGCTTTGGTCTCTTCAACCCACTTAATGTCTTCATCTGATAAATAAAATGGTTTAGCTTTTAAATCCATTGAAAAAACCTCTTTATACTTTTGCCTTTCCGGCTTTCATTCTGGCAAATAGTGCCTGTATCTTATCTGTCTGAGCTGAGAATGAGTAGAATCCAAGTACGAAGATTCCGAGGATGATCTGTTGCCATCCGCCTGCTCCAAGGTTCAGACAGTTGAGTCCGTAGTTCATGATTTCCATACCGATTGCAGCGATTGCGATACCTACTACATCACAGCTTGCAAGTCCAATGAAGGTTCCCATAAATACAGGAACTATGTAAGAGAACATGATTCCTGATGTTGCAAGTCCTGACTGAGGACCAACTTCGTGCTGCGATACATAAATGATTGCTGCAAATCCAAGAATGATTCCTGAGAAAATATATGTGATAAACACATTCTTTTTCTCATTGATACCGATGTTTACACCGGCTCTCTGATTGTTTGATAAGATCTTTCCTTTTCTTCCTGCTGCTGTGAAGTATGTGAACACCACAAATGCCAAAATTGCAAGTCCGGCGGGAAGAAAGATACCGGGAAGTCTTCCGAATACTGATGTTTCAACTGATGAGTAAAAAACTCTGATACCCTGTCCACCAAATACAAGGTATGTAAGTGACTCATAGAAAAGAGTCATACCGATCGTGCAAATAATGATCGGAATGCGGCCTAAGATGTACACTGTTGCTGTAAACATGCTTAAAACAACTGCCAGCACCACTGCGATGATCAGTGCCAGCCATGGATTCTTGGTATCATAACCAATATGTCCTGCAACAATGGCTGTAAGAATCATGGTCGCTCCACCGGAGAAGTCAAATCGTCCATTTTTGAGCTGGATCCATATTGCCAGAGCCACACAGATTGTCATGGATGCATTAAGAAATACCTGCTGCAGCATATCTCCCGAGAGGAAGATCAGCTTTCCATTGACATAACATTTTTCATTAGTACCGGTAATGATCAGCATCACCACAAACATCAATAATGGAAAAATGACAGATAACCCTATTTTTTTGAATATCTCTAAGCCTTTATTTGTATTCATATCGTTTCCTCATTACCAGGATGATGCCTGGGGGATAATAAATATCCCCCACATCATTACCATTTCATAAATTTTTCTTTAAATTACTTAAGTGAATCTATTGTGATTGTTGAACATGCCTTTTTAAGCTGCTCGTATGTAGCGTCAGGATTAGCATATGCTGTCATGTTGAGAACATCTTCAGGAGTAAAGAGTGCATCTGAAGCATTTGCTGTGAAGTAAATGTTCTTTTCAAATGCTGTCATATCTTCGTCACTGTTCATGATGAACTGATCGCAGCTCACTCTCTCAGCATCCTCCGGCTGATCCTTAAACTCTACGCCATTGATCTTGTTTAAAAGAAGTACAAGTGGATATGTGATACTCTCAACAGCTGTTACGCAGTTCTGCTGATATGTTCCTGTTCCTGCTGATCCGAAGTTCTTCTCTTCTCCGCCATCAAAACCTGTTGTGAAGAGCTTGATGTTCTTGTCATTACCTGTCTGAACCATAACGGGATATACGAAGCCTGTTCCTGCGGCGAAGCTCATGATTGCCTGGATGCCCTCATGCTTAGCAAAGTATGTGCTGTCCATAGGAGCGAATGCCAGAACGTCTGTCTCCTCGTTTAAAGGATCACATGTTATCTTAACATCAGCTGTCTTGTTGTACTCGTCAACCTCTGCAATGAACTGCTGAGCTGCAAGTGTCTGTGCAGGGAATGCCCATACAGGGAAGATGGCCAGTGAAACATGTGTTATAGGAGCATCAGCATTTCTCTCGTTGTACTCAAGAAGACTTTCAAACATCTGCTTTCCTACTATTACGTTGTCAGGAGCATAGCCGTCTATTGCTGTTCCTACGAAATGATCGTTCTTGAATACAGCATCATAAGCCTGTGTGTAAGAGATATCGTAGTCGCAAAGATATCCGCCGATGTATACGTCCGCTGCCTCGCACTCCTGTACGATAGCTGCTGTTCCTGAATCCATTGTGCAGATGATTCCGTCAACACCTGAAGCAATGAGCTCCTGGATCTTTGTAAGGTTTACACCTTCGTCAGTCTGAGATAAAACTGTGTACTTAAATTTGCAGTTCAAAGTATCTGACATATTGTCCAGATATGCCTTTGCTGCTGTTGTTGCAAGACCACTGTCCTGATAGAAAGCTACACCGATGGTGCAGTTCTTGCCTGCCTTTTCACTTGATGCAGCACCCTCTGAGCTTGCTGCTCCGCTTCCGCTTGATCCGCAAGCCATAAGTGAAAATGACATTACGCCTGCAAGCATCATAGCTACAAATTTCTTTACTGCGTTTTTCATAAAACCCTCCTTAAATAAGTTATCTTGGTAAAACCCCATTATTCTTACGACAAGTAATGAGAATAATGATTATAAAAATGATTGCCTTGACGAAATTGATGTAATTAAGTTCTACACCCATTGTCGTCAGATCATTTGTCAGCAACACATAAGTAAATGTACCGATCAGAGCACTTCTTACCTTTGAGACCATTCCTCCTGAAAGAGGCATTCCTCCGAGGATCAGGCAGATCATTACATCCATTGCATATCCACCGCCTGTTCCCTTTCCGGCTGTTCCGGTTCTCATCAGCATGATGAAGGATGCTATAGCCACGCACACACCAAATGTCATATAAGCGATTACCTTCCATCTGGTTGTGTTGATGCCGCTCTGTGCGGCAACTACTTCATTAGCTCCGATTGCCTTTGTATATTTACCCAGCTTGGTGTAGTTGAAAAGGAATGTTACAACCAATGCAACTATCACTATTGCTGCCAAAATGATCCAGTTATATGCTGTTCTGCTTGAGGGCTTAATGCTTGCCTCAATGGAAATTGTGTTGTTTCCGGTGCTCTCCATGAGAAGGAGCTGTGCTCCGGTAAAGAAGAACATAAGGAAAAGCGAAGTTACAATTGACGGAAGCTTGAGCCATACAGCAACTGCTCCGTTGAAAGCTCCGCACACCAGGGCGATGGCCAGGATAACAACAAAACTAAGTATCACTCCTGCGATAGTTCCGCCCATTTTGTTGGAGATCAATATCATCAGGATTGAGTAAACACCAATCTGCTGTCCTATTGATACATCCATGAATCCCATGGAATAAACAAACACCGCTCCGAGGGATAGGATCGCATACGCTGATGCCGCCTGCAGTACTGTTCCTACGTTATAGGAGAGGTTTTCTCCACTGAATATGAGAAACAGGATAAAAGTCGCTGTCAGACCGGCATACGCCGCGATATCATATACATGCTTTTTAAAAAACGCTTTTGAAAACATCTCTTTCCTCCTAGATCAGATCATGTATTCGATAATATCTGTCTCTGACAGATCCTTACTTCTTGTGAACTCCTTGCTGATGGCAAAATCCTTCATTACCACGATCTTGTCTGCCATACCGATGAGTTCTGCCATTTCCTCACTTATGAGGATTATTGCCTTGCCCTGTTTCTTCATCTCTGCAATCAGAGCATACATAAACTGTTTAACGCCGATATCAACGCCTCGTGTAGGGCAGTCCATGATGATTACATCCGAGCCCTTGGCAGTCCATTTCGCAAAGGATACTTTTTGTTTATTACCGCCGCTTAAGGTGTTGACCCACTGATTACCGTCATTGCACTTGATCCTGAAGGATTCAATCTCTTTATCCGATAAGCTCTTTTCATCGGAAGGTTTAATGAACAGGTTCTTCGCAAGGTCTTTTTCCGAAGGAAGTGTGATATTATCCTGAATCGATCCCTCAAGGATAAGTGCCTCTGTATCTCTGTTCTTGGATATATATCCGATTCCCGCTGAAATCGCTTCGTTGCAGTTGTGGATCTTCTTGCCGTTGCGGATCACTTCTCCGGATTCAGGCTTTTCAAGTCCGAATGCAAGTCTTCCGATCTCATGCATTCCGCAGCCGCTCAGACCACCGAATCCAATGATCTCTCCTTCATGTACCTGCAGTGAAAAGTCCTTGATCTCACCGAGTGTCACATTTTTGAGTTCCAGCGCAACCTTGTCGCCGTGGGATGTGTCATAATCTTCTCTGTAATATGCATCTCCGATCTCACGGCCAACCATCATGTACCTGATGACCTGTTCGGCGTTTGGCATATCCATCTCTTCCCTGTTAAGATGACCAATGATTTCTCCATCTCTAAGTACTGTAAGATCTGTACACTGCTCCAGGATTTCTTCCATATCATGTGAAATAAAGATTACAGACTTTCCATTATCTTTAAGCTTATGTATAAGGTCATAAATAAGTTTTCTGCCTTCGTGAGAGAGCGCTGTGGTTGTCTCATCGACAACAAACACCTCTGTATCCTCGGAAACACATCTCACGATCTCAATCAGCTTCCTGTCCTCGAAGCCGTACTTATTTATGCTGTCTGTGGCCTTGATATGAGTGATCTCGAATTTATCGAGGATTTCCTGAGCTGCAGCGTTGAGCTTCTTCATATTTACAATTCCAAATTTGGAAAACTCATCAAAGCGTCCTGCAAAGATGTTTTCAGCAACCGTACAGTTAGGAATTGTATTTGCCTCCTGAAGTACCATACTGATGCCGGCCTTCTGAGCTTCTACCATGCTGTCGGGATCCCAGGGCTGTCCTTTATAAAATGCTTCGCCGCTGGTTGCTTTCTGCATACCTGCAAGGATTGATGTTATGGTTGATTTACCGCTGCCGTTCTCGCCGATAAGACCACGGATCTGACCACGGTAAAACTTTACATCCACTCCCCTGAGCGCTTTAGTGATCCCAAAGTTCTTGGTCATGTTTTTTACTTCAATTATCAATTCCTGTTCCATAGGTTCCTCCATGTCATGGAATAATCACTTGTTCTCTTGATGAAACAATTATACAAATGAATGCATACCCATCCCTAGGTCACCCTTTTCTAAAAACATGTACAATTTTTAAGAAAAAAGCTAATTATAAATTTCAGGGTCTCTTTTACTGTTTATTCACATTAATTTTTGTACCTTTTTACCTTTACCGGCAAAAATAAATGATATATCCTTGAATTAGATGCAAAAAACGTACATTTTTTCTTTTACGAGGTTTTATCATGTATCTTGAAGAACGTCACGAGATAATCGAGTTCCCACCTAATATTCCCCTGAAAATCTTCATGCATAAGCTGGGATCTGTAGATAATCACTGGCATAGAAGCATTGAGCTTTTAATGGTTTTAGACGGAACCATATCTATTTCCATCGATAATACAGAGTACTCACTGACCAGCGAAGATATCATTCTTATAAACAGCAACACAATCCACTCTCTGCGTTCTGAGAGCGCCGTTATGATCGCCATACAGATAGATTTGTCCAGAATGAACCAGTTTGATGCAAATCTTGACGAGATGGTCTTTGATTGTAATACAACTACAACGGATGATCCGTCCAAGTTTGACGGCATAAAGTTCGCTATTGCCACCATGCTCAACGAGAACGCCCACAATTCATACGAATCACAGTACAGAAACTATTCTCTGGCTTATTATCTTGTTTCAGAGCTTCTGGCGAATTTCAGTGTTCCAATCACAAACGCAATAAAAACCCAGCAAAAATACGCTGCAAGACTCACAAGGCTGCTTAAATACATCGAAGACCATTACGCCGAGAACTTTTCCCTCAGTGATCTGGCTGCAGAGGAAGATCTGTCAGTTCCCTATTTATCTAATTTTTTCGACAAGAACATGGGCGTTAAGTTTTCGCAGTATTACACAACAGTCAAGCTGAACCATGCCCTTTCCGACCTGCTCTCAACCAATGATTCCATTGAAACTATTGCTGTCAGGAACGGTTTTACCGAGTCTCATTCCTTTGTGCGCAGCTTTAAAAAACAATACGGAACACTGCCAAGTACATACAGAAAGCAAAGGGGCCAGACTCCTGCGACCGCTGAAGCAAGCTCAACACTGAACTATCTGCAAATGGAGCCCAGCAACTATCTGCATCTTTTGACAAAGTATCTTGGAGACATCAAAGATCAGCCCCACACCATCAACACCAGGAACATCGTAAAGTCCGAGGAAGTGGTTGCTTCAGTCAGCAGCGGTGTAAGGACCTTAAAACATAACTTTAAGAAATTTATTACTGTGGGCAGGGCAAAAGAGCTCTTAAACAGAGACATTCAGAACATGCTCATAGATCTTCAAAATAACATTGGTTATGAATACATCAAGTTCCATGGCTTGCTTTCCGATGACATGATGGTTGTTTCAAGGATCAACGGAAAGCTTACTTTCCACTACACTCTTGTGGATATGGCGCTGGATTTCCTTATTTCCATCGGTCTAAAGCCGCTGATACAGCTCTCTTTTATGCCACGGGATCTGGCTGCCGACCCTAATAAGACCATCTTCTATTCACCGATGATCACAAGTCCCCCCAAGCACATGTCGGAATGGGAACAGCTTATAGATAACTTCACCAGACACCTTATTGAACGCTACGGCACAAATACTGTCAGATCATGGCTCTTCTGTGCATGGAATGAACCGGTAACGCCTAAATCCATGTTCGGTTTTGGCGACGATCCTCTGTTTTTTAAGTTTTATGAAACTTCTTACCGAGCCGTAAAAAGAGTTGATGACAAGCTTGTATTCGGCTCTCCATCGATCCTGTATATGGAGAATCTCGGAACAGACAAATGGATCAAGGATTTCCTTACATATGCCAAAAAGAATAACTGCGAGCCGGAATTCCTCAACGTACATTATTATTCTGACATTATTCCAATGACAGCCAAGCAAAACATAACTATAGGAAGCGTGTCTTTTTCATTCCCACGCAGAACCGACGATTTTTCGCTGTGGATCGGAAGTATCAAAAAGATCTTTTCATCAGCCGGATTCGGTTCACTTCCTATATACATGACTGAGTGGAACTTCACTCTCTCCCACAGGAATCTTGCCAGCGACACATGTTTTAAATCCTGCTATATACTAAAGAACCTGCTCAGAAACTACGACAGACTGGACAGCTTCGGGTACTGGTCTCTTACGGATCTTCTTGAAGAAAACGCTCTGCCGGACACTCTTTTCCACGGAGGTCTTGGTATTTACACAACAAACGGTATCCGAAAGAGTGTTTATTACAGCTTCTATTTTGCAAGTCTGTTGGGGGATGAGCTCATAGCCTCAGGTGAAGGTTACTTCATTACGAAGAGTATTGATGCATATCAGATCATCACCTACAACTATGTACACTACGGTAATCTGTTTGCTTCAGGTGAGCTCTTTGATATGACAGAAACCAACAGATACACTCCGTTTGACATGACAAACCGCCTCCAGTTCCAGATCAAGCTCACAGATCTGGATAACGGCAACTACTGCATTAAGGAGCTGTTTGTTAACAGGGAATATGGCAGTGCCTACGATATCTGGCTCAAGATGGGCGCTGTGCCCCTTGATCCAAGCGATGTTGAGATCATAAAGGGCTACTGCGTTCCCGGAATGCACAAGGAATACAGACTGATTGAAAGCGGAGTATATGAATATTCTCCGGTTCTGGATCCTCTAGAAATCCGATTTGCTGAAATTAAAAGAATTAAGTAAAATAATCCCCTGTTCACAGCTGAACAGGGGATTTTAATTTATTTGTGGAGGCTTGCGCCATTTGAAGCGATCACTTCTTTATACCAATATGCAGAATCCTTAAGAGTTCTCTCAAGAGTCTCATAATCTACATAAATGAGGCCAAATCTCATTTTATAACCGTGACACCACTCAAAGTTATCCATGATCGACCAGTGCTGGTATCCGATAACTTCAATTCCGTCATTGATGGCTCTTTCAAGTTCCAAAAGATACCTGTTGGTGAAATCGATTCTCTGATAGTCATGCACCTTGCCGTCAAGCGCCTTCCAGTCCATTCCTGCCATACCATTTTCTGTGATCATGATCGGCTTGTGGTATCTCTCGTAGAAAAACTTAGGTGCATAATACAGTACTCTTGGTGTTACACTCCAGCCCATCATGGTGTGAGCGCTTCCCTGATATTCGTATGGGCCGTATTTAGCCGGATCCTGCGGGTAATTCACTGTTCCCTCATATACGTTAAAGCCATAGAAATCCAGTGGTTGAGCTATCTCATCCCACTCTTTATGTGAGAGCTTTGGAAGCATATCTCCGAATGCTTCCTCAGAGCCCTCTGCGTAATGTCCGAGGAAGATCGGATCTGCCCACCACGCATTTCCCATGAGGAAACCATACGGATCTATGGCAAAAGACATTTTTCTGCACTTTTCCACTTCCTCGGGAGTATCATCCTTTGGAACCCACACATTTCCTGTGGGAGCCATGCCAATCTTTGCCTCAAGCCTGCTGTGTTTCCTGATGGCTGAAACTGCCTTTCCATGAGACTTAAATACATTTACGGAAATGTTCAGCATAGTCTGAATATCATTTGTCTCAAAAGGCGCCATTACTCCGATCTGATGACCAAGTCCGACAAACATCTGATACTCATTGAAAGTCATCCAGTATTTAACCCTGTCTCCAAGGCGTTTAACCACTACTTCTACATACTCTCCAAACCATTCAGCTATTTCAGGGTTCTTCCAACCGCCCTTCTCATAAATAGCCATGGGAAGATTCCAATGGAAAAGAGTTACCATCGGCTCGATTCCGGAACTGATGAGCTCGTCTACCAGATCCGAATAGAATTGCATTCCCTTTTCGTTCACCTTTCCGGTTCCCTCAGGCATAACCCTTGGCCAGCTGATTGAGAATCTGTAGCTCTTTAAGCCTATCTGCTTCATAAGAGCAACGTCTTCTTTCATGTGATGATAGTGATCGCAGGAAATATCAGCATTCTCGCCAAGCTCAATTCGTCCCTCTTCATGGCCGAAATGATCCCAGATCCCGAGACCCTTTCCGTCATCCAGATATGCTCCTTCAATCTGGTGTGCTGCAGACGCAGCTCCCCATAAGAAATCTTTTGAAAAACTCATTCTTTCACCTCTTCATTTCTTAACTTTATTAAGCTCCCGCTCACAAGCAGCAAGGAGCGCCTCCGGTATATTCAAAGCTTTCACAAACCCGAGCAGTGTATTTACTGTTATGGGAGACCCCTCATCAAATCTGGAGCCCTCTGTAACAGGTCGTAAGTACTTGATGAACACAGCCTTGGCTTCGCTGTTTGCAAAAATATCGCAGATCGTATCATCAAAGGTAAATCCATCCGGATCAGACTCTGTTTCTGCCGCCTTTTCCATGGTCTCCGGGTCCAGGCTCTCAAACCAGTTGATTGCAATATCTGACTGCGTCTTCTTCTCACAAATATAGGAAGGATCAGGCTCTTTTACCGAATTGATAAGTATCCGGTCACTGAGCTCATCGCTATAGGCAATTATCTCGTTCTCTCCGGGCTTAATTGTCACATTTTCAAACACTGTCATAGCAGATGTCACAGGCTTGTTTTCCATAACCTCGCCATTTACCTTAAGCGTAAGCTCTTTTACGTTGGAAATTACCGTTATGTCCGTCCTGTCGCCGGGCCTGTTAACATATCTTCTGCCGGCTATATAGATGAACCCCTCCTGAGACCAGTGGGCCTTATACAGATAATAGGCGTCCTTCTTAATCTGCCTGTCTATAGTCACAAGACCTTTCTGGTTCTTGCCCTTTTCGCCTCCCTCGTCTCTTCCTGCACTGCCAAAGTCAAACATATTCCACACGTATGCACCGGCCATAAAATCACGGCTCTCAACAGCATTTATGGCATTCTCAGAAAATAACAGCTGATATTCTTCGCTGTAATCGCTGGCCTTCGGCTCATTACTGTGGAATCTCGGATTTGTATCAACGCCATATTCCGTCAGGATCAGCGGTTTATCCGGATTTGCCTTATGTACGCTGTCGAGCCTTGGCTGTAGGTCCTCAATTTTGCCGTAGTACCAGCCATAATAGAGGTTATACCCCAGAATATCCGTGAATTTATGGATTGGAGAATCATCCTCAGTGGTATATTCATTGGCCTGAGCTACAAGCCGTGTATTGTCCAGTTCTGCAGCCTTTTTGCTCAGCCTGCCCACCAGGTCAAAGGTATACTCGTTCTTGGAAACCATGCAGACTTCGTTCTGTACGCCATAGCAGTATACAGAAGGATGGTTTCGCACCTGATCAACAAGAAGCTCCATGTGCTTCATTGCGTTTTCATCAGCCTCTGCCTTCTGCGGAACAGAGCTTATAACCGGTATCTCCGCCCAGACAAGAAGTCCCGCTTCATCACACAGCTCATACCATCTGTCACAGTGCTGATAATGAGAGCACCTCACGGAGTTGGCTCCCATTTCCAGAATGAGTTTAAGGTCAGTCTGAAGCTCTTTTTCCGTAATAGCATTCCCCAGGCCGCCGAAATCCTGATGTTTGGCTACCCCGTGGAGTTTGTAGGATCTGCCGTTTAGCAAAAGACCTTTTTCCGGGGAATATTCTATTGTTCTAAAGCCCGTGGCAATTGTTCGTGAATCGCATAAATTGCCGCTATTGTCATAGAGCTTAAAAACCACATCGTACAAAAATGGTCCCTTGACTCCATCCCACAGGGTTACTTTAGAAATCCTGGTTGCAAGTTTTGCATAACTGTCTGCAGTCACTGCAGCAGCTGATGCCACCACCTCACGGTTTGTTCTGTCTATAACTTCCAGCTCGCAGGTTACATCCCCTGCATATCCGTTTTCTCTTTTAACAAAAACATCTGCAGAAAGCTCACCATCTACCCCTGCAACTCTGGGATAGACATATATTCCGTCGAGGCCCTTGTCTACTTCTTCAAAGTGCAGGCAATCATCGATTATCACATTGACATCCCTGTAAATTCCGCCGTAGAAAGAAAAATCGGCCATCGCGGGATAAATCGTGTTGTCAACTGCATTACTGACCTCAATTCGTATTGTATTGCTTCCCGGCGTCAGGAACTTGGTGATATCCACTCTGAAAAGTGAAAATCCGCATCTGAGCTCATGGCAGAACCTGTCATTGATAAAGACTTTGCTGCTTAATGACGCTGCTCCCACCTCAAGAAAAACCGTGCGTTTTAAGTCTTCACTCTTTATCTCAATATTTCTTTCGTAGGTCACCGATCCGCGGTATATCTTGGAACCGTCCTGGCCGTCAACGGCATTATAACAGTGTGGAATAGTCACCTTTTCAGGTGCCTTTCCATCCCTACGAAATATCCAATTATCATTAATTTTATATATATCCCTCACAGAATCCTCCGATCAAAATATAATCTCTTCATGGTAATTTTATCCCAGAGGGAATTCTCATGCCTATGCCAAATCTTTTTATCCCATCGAACAATTTTTAAGATAACAAAGCCTTTTTAGGCAGATCATTTTTGTCTCGCATTGTTTTGTGCGGTAAAACGCGCTTTTATCGTAAATATTAAACCTTGTCTTTTAATGTTCTGAAATATATGATTTAAAAAAAACAAGGAGACTTTCACCTATGCGCAATCAGAATATTGATAAGGGATGGCAGTTTAATTACGGAATCATCGATGGTTTCCCTGATCCATCCAAAGAGAATACCCTTCGTGAAGTAGATCTCCCTCACGACTACATGATTTTTAGCCCGGTTCAAGAGACAGCTCCGGCGAGAGCTTCCAGCGGCTTTTATACGGAAGGTGTGGCTTACTATACCAAAAAGATCATGATCCCTGCCGAGTGGGAAAACGACGATGTCTGTCTGAAATTTGACGGCGTAATGATGAATGCCACCATTGCTGTAAATGGTTGCAAAGTGGCGCTTCAACACAACGGCTATATTCCCTTTGCCGTAGATATCACGCGTTATATTTATTTTGGCCGTGACAACAGTGTTACAGTAACGGTCAATCCCAGTATGCAGCCGAACTCCCGCTGGTACACCGGCGCCGGAATCTTCAGAAGCGTGGAACTAGTTCACTATCCGAAGCTCCACATCGCTGAAGACGGAATATTCGGATACACCAAAGATATCGAGTTCGACTCTGAAGGAAAGGCCCTCAGAGCTTATATTCGTGCAAAAGTCCAGGTGCAGAACAACACCCTGGACAATAAGATGGCCGGCGTCAGCGCATTTCTTACAAAAGACGGCAGCAATGAGGTGATAATCTCACGCTCACAGAAGATCCAGGTTAACCCTGCGTCGACAGAGACAGCTATCATAGACATTACCCTTGATAAGCCTGAGCTTTGGGATGCAGAAACTCCAAACCTTTACAGGCTCCATAGCTCTGTGACAGACCTTGGCACCTTCAGAACCCACTTTATTCCCACGGATAATGAGACCTGTGACGAAATTTCCGTTTTATTCGGCGTCAAGACCGTAACTGCCGACGTAGTTAACGGCCTTAGGATCAATGGCAAAACCGTCAAATTAAAGGGCGGATGCCTTCATCATGATAACGGAATGCTTGGAGCAGTCTCTTTATACGACTCAGAGCTGCGCAAGCTCTCCATAATGAAAGAGATTGGCTTTAACGCCATCAGAACCACTCACAATCCTCCTTCCTCTGTGCTCATGGAGGCCTGCGACCGCATTGGTATGTATGTCTTTGATGAAGCCTTTGATGCCTGGGGAATCATGAAGCAGCCCGGGGACTACAACCAGTACTTTGATACGGATTGGGAAAAAGACCTTACAGCCTTCATGAAACGTGACAGAAACCACCCATCAGTGATCATCTGGTCAACAGGTAATGAAATTCCTGAGCGAGGCGGTCTTGGAAACGGCTATACTCTTGCAACGCGTCTTGCAAAAAAGGCTCACAGCCTCGATCCAAGCCGTCCCATCTCAAATGCCATCTGTTCATATTGGAGTGGCCTTGACGATGATCTGACTGCAGAAAACATGAAAAAAATCATGGGAAACAATGCATCTGACAATGCTCCACTTCAGAATGCAGATGGAGGTAAAAACGACACAAGTTGGGAAGAATACTCTGAAGCATTCACCAACGGCCTTGACATCGTTGGCTATAACTACATGGAAGACAAGTATCAGCTTGACCATGAGATGTTCCCGGAGCGCGTAATACTCGGTTCTGAGAATTATCCCAAGGAAATCGGTATTCGCTGGCCAATGGTAGAATCAACCCCTTACGTCCTTGGCGATTTCACCTGGACAGCCTTTGACTATATCGGTGAGGCAGGTATCGGAAAGTCAGTATTCTTGGCACCGGATGATCCGATGCACAAAATAGGCGGATTTGCCCTTATGTCCCACGGTTCACCCTATCCGTGGCGTCTTGCCAACGACGCCGATGTTGATATAAACGGACATATCCTTCCTCAAGGCGAATACCGCTCGATAATCTGGGGAAGTGATAAAACCTGCCTGTACTCCTATGATCCTGCTGTTTACGGTAAAAAAGAGCTTATCAGCAATTGGGGATTTACTGATGTCAGGAAAAGCTGGAATTGGAAAGGATCTGAAAACAAGCCTGTTAAAGTTGCTGTCTTCTCAAATGCAGATACTGTCGAACTGTTCATGAACGGTAAATCGATGGGTATTTGTAAAGAAGGTGAAAGACTTGTCAGCGATCTGCCAAAGACCTTCCTCTTTGATATCACTTATGCTCCGGGAACGCTGGATGCAGTGAGCTACAAAGATGGTGTGCCCATTTCAAAGGACACTTTGACCACCACAGGCCCGGTTCACTCGATACGACTGACTGCAGAAAATACTAAAATGGCCGCAGACGGCCACAGCGTGATTTATGTTCAGGCAGAGCTTTTGGATGTTAACGGAAACCTCGTTCCGGATGCTGACAACAGACTAAGTGCCACTGTGGAAGGTACCGGATTCCTTGCAGCTTTTGGTTCCGCAAATCCTATTACAGAAGAGAACTACACGAAGGGATCTTTTTCAGCATACAGAGGTCGCGCCACGGCTATCATCAGAAGCGGGTACACGAGCGGATCATGCACATTGAACGTATCCTGCGAAGGACTTGAAGCAGTAAGCGTAACTATAGAGATAATATAAACAGCAAAACGCCCGGGAAGTTTCACCACCAAGACTTCCCGGGCATGTTTTTGCTGTTTTGTATTATATCAATCGTTATTTATCGTCTTTCAATCCATTCCAATTAGCTGTGCAACTGTGTTTTCATCAAGGTATTCACATGCATAAACTGTGCCATCCTCAGCAATGAGCCCCGGAATACCATTCGACTCAAAATATGTTAATACAACACTCTTTCCCACAGTAATATTCTGTACCTGTCCAATTCCTTTTACTGTAGCATACTTGATAGTAAAGTCAGTAAATACATGCTCCATTCCATCATTTAAATAGGCAATGTCTTTTCCGTCTTTCTCATAGAGCGCCAGCACGATCTCGGCTTCGTTATCAGTCTGACCGTGAACTGCACTGATAAACGTAGCATTCTTTAAATATCTGGAAGAATCATCAGCGGCATAAGCCTTAGATGAAGCAAAGCCTCCAGTAATAAACATTACGGCTGCAAGAATTACACCTGTTATTATTGTCATAACTTTTCTCATATCAAATTACCATCCTTTTTTTATTTAAGTAAACTGCATAGCAATAAACGCAACCACAGCAAATACCATCATAGCATCAAACATGATACCAAATATCTTAAGAAATCCCATGGTCATCATCTTGTCTTTTTCAGCGGCAATTCGTCTTGATTCTCTTCTGGCTTCTCTGCCGGCGTTCATCTGATCTCCGACAAAATCCAGAACAGTCTTGACTGACCCGGACATATCAATATTAACATTGTCTGCATGCTCGATCGTTGCATGCTCAACGTTATAATTGTTAATCGCCCTGTCTACGATAAATGAAGTCCCGCAAAATGGACACACAGCCTTATCTGACTGCGCATCAACTTCAACGGTTCCTCCGCATTGTGTACAGGAAGCCGGTACCATTTTAATGTTTTCTGCCATTTTGTCACCTCCAGGCAATTGCTGATTGTATAACAATAATAACACGGTGATATATCACAAAACTGTCACAGATTCTAATATCTTTATTAATTATTAAAACTTCCCACCCCAAAATGGGGTGGGAAGTTCTGTTAACCTCACTTACGATTTATATTTCTCTATTATCAGGGAAAAGAGCTATCAGATATCTGCAGCGATATCGATGTTCTCACCTGTTATTCCAACCCATGCACCGTCTTTGGCCTCAGAAGACTCAGCGTGTGCAAGAAGCCACTTATTGGTTGCTGTCATGAGCTTATCTTCCTGGTTAGCAGGTGTGAAATCAGGTTTTCCAACGTTTGTGCCCTTTGGAAGTCCAACGAGTACCTGGAAGCCTGAATCCTTGCTGGCCTGACATGGAGCATAGTGAAGAGCTGTTGCATAAACCTCTACCATAACTCCCTTAGGTACAAGGAATGCCTTAACCTTGCTTGAATCAATCTTGTAATCAACGATCTCTTCTCTCTTTGCAAGAAGAAGGATAAAGTCTGTAGCGCCGAGATTGATCTCGCTTGAACGATGATACTCAAGGCAGTTGAGCTTAGTGTTGTGTCCGTTGCACCATCCGAACTGCATTGGTGATCCGCCAAAGAGAGAGTTTGTAATCTTGTCTGCTGCAGGAAGCTCCTGAAGAGCCTTCTCCTCAGCTACGTAGTCTGTTCCCTCGGGAACAGGAGTCTTGTCGCGAAGCGCATCTTCAATCTGATTCTTCTCCTCTTCATACCCCTCAATGATTCTTCCGTAATTGACAAATTCCGGGTCTGTAACCTTATAAATTTTCATATCGTCCTCCTATAAAATCAAAATACTTCCTCAATAAACAATGATACTACAAGCCTTAATATTTTTCTTATCAATCTGTATCAAAAATACTTCAAAAATTGCTGAGAGTTGTGATATTATTGTTAGCGTATCTGACAACCCTTGATTCTATTCGCAATACATCCGGAGGTTTCTACATGGGAGGATTTTTTGGTGTAGCGTCTCGTGAAAGTGCAGTATTCGATCTCTTTTACGGTACCGACTACCATTCACATCTTGGCACTCGTCGTGCCGGACTCGCAGTTTATGATAAAAAGAAAGGCTTCGATCGCTCTATTCATAATATAGAAAGATCCTACTTCAGACCCAAGTTTGAAGATGATATGCTCAAAATGGAGGGTAATCTCGGCATCGGCTGTATCTCCGACTTCGAGCCCCAGCCTCTTATCGTAAGATCGCACCATGGCACCTACGCAATCACCACCGTTGGTAAGATCAACAATATCGATGAAATAACCAATAAGCTCTTTGCAGATAACCGTTCTCACTTCCTTGAGATGAGCGGCGGAGAAATCAATCCCACAGAGCTTGTAGCTTCTATAATCAATCAGAAAGTAACTATCGTAGAGGGAATACGTTATGCCCAGGAGATCATAAAGGGCTCAATGTCCCTTCTTCTTATGACTCCCGAAGGAATCTATGCAGCACGTGACCGTTACGGCCGTACCCCCGTTCAGATCGGCCACAAGGATGAAGGATATTGTGTCTGCTTCGAAAGCTTTTCCTACCTTAATCTCGGATATGATCCATATAAAGAACTTGGCCCCGGCGAAATAGCTTATATAACACCGGAAAGCGTTGAAATCGTAGCTCCCGCATTTGATGAGATGCGAATCTGCACATTCCTGTGGATTTATTATGGTTTCCCTGCATCTACATATGAGGGACTTAACGTAGAAAACATCAGATACGGCTGCGGTGGCAAACTTGCGCAGCGTGATATGCAAAGAGGTCTTCACCCCGACCTTGTCGCAGGCGTTCCGGACTCAGGTGTTGCACATGCCATCGGATATTCAAACACCTCGGGAATTCCTTATTCAAGACCGTTTGTAAAATATACACCCACATGGCCCAGATCATTTATGCCCACCGTTCAATCAAGGCGTGATCTTATTGCCAAGATGAAGCTTCTTCCTATCCATCAGCTCATCAACAATAAGAGCCTTCTGCTTATAGACGATTCAATTGTAAGAGGAACACAGCTCAGAGAAACAACAGAGTTTTTATACAGAAGCGGTGCAAAAGAGGTTCATATAAGACCTGCATGTCCGCCACTTATCTACGGATGCAAATACCTGAACTTCTCTCGTTCAAACACTGAAATGGAACTTATCACAAGACGTGTAATCGAGAAGCTTGAAGGATATCCAAGTCCCAACGAAGAGACAGTAAGAAAGTACACCGATCCCGATTCTCCTCAGTACGAGGCTATGCTTGAGGAGATCAGAAAAGAGCTCAACTTTACATCTCTTCACTATCATCGTCTCGACGACATGGTAGAGGCCATTCCGATCGAACCCTGCAAGCTCTGCACATACTGCTGGAGCGGCAAAGAATAATAAGCAAAATAAAATCCATCCCCGTTATATGAACGAGGATGGATTTGTCGATTTATAAAATTCAGCGAGAAAACCCCTTCCGATGAAGTCGGTTGTGGGATGAATCGCCTTTACACGAACAGCTGTTCGTGATAGAATAACTTAATCGGAACCTTGAAAACTGTATATATGGGGTTGCACCACGAATCTAACAAGCCAAGAACCTGTGGTGTGTAAAATGTACAAGGTGTTAGTTCCCACGCGCCACAAGCGCATCAAATAACATTTTCAAGTATGCCGAAGGGTTTTGCCCAACGGAGTAGTGGCACTGTGAACGTGCCTTACTATACCGCAAGGTATTGTTGAAACCATTTCCGATGTCATCGGTGGTGGTAGTTCATACAGCCGCAAGCTCTTTTACCTGCTCGCGCTTCTCGTAGAGGACGCATCCGCCCTTGTGGTCATCCATAAGAACGCCCTGAGACTGAAGATCAAGGAAAAGCTTGGATTTCATAGCTTCCCTGAGGGACGTCTCTTTTACATTGATATCAGAATATGGTGAGAACGGACATGGCTCTGCTCCGCCCTGGGAGTTGATGTGGAAGAAACCTCTGCCGGCAGCGATACATCCGCCTGAGTTCTTCTCATCTCCGGGGAATGATACAAATACCATCTCCGGATGCTCCTTGCGAAGTCTCATGATCTCTGCCTTTAAATACTCTCTGTCCTCATCTCCGGGTGCCAGATGCTCCGAATCCTCATCTACAGGGACAAATTCAACGAAGATAACTGCTTTGCAGCCTTTCTCCGACATCATGCTGATAAAGCTCTCAGAGGAAACCTCTTTGAGATTATCGGTTGTCACAGTAACTGAAGTTCCGAAAATAAGGCCTCTTTTCTTAAGCTCATCCATGTTTGAGATAAGCTTCTCATATGCGCTCTCCTTGGGGTTTCTGAGTGTGGCTCTTAATGCATCTGCAACAACACGCTCAACGCCCCTGGTCATGTACTCCTGAATATCAAACTCTTTAGACATCGCAAAAACCTCTTATAAGCATTAATTGTTATAAGATGATTATATCACATTTTTAATTTTTTGCAATTATATTGTGTACTACTTTTTAATCATTTCTTATGGCCGGATCCAGACCGATCTCTTTGGCTCGATCGTTTAGTATCTTCTTGATTTCTTTATCGGTATAGGTCTTAAATCCTGCTTCTTCAAGGGTATTCTTGAAAATATTGTCATTTTCGTAGTACTTTTTATCTCCGATGTAAAAGTACTGATAATAAGTGTTTTCTATATCCTTACGGTCCTCAGAGAGGTAATAGACCATGAGCTGAGTATCTTTCCACACTTCTTCATCAATCTCCACATCATCTCCAAAGTCAAAATTATCGATTGACAGGTAGTAAAAACACTTATAGAAAAAGTGATATCTGGCATCAGCGTCAAGGAAGCCGTAATTATAGATAGCAAGACTAGCTGCGTCTTTTCCGAATTCATAGACAAAGCCCAGAGGACTGATACTTCCCTCAGATTTTTCAGCACTGACTATTGTTATATATCTTATATATAACTTACCGCCATCTTCCTTGATCACGAAGCTGTAACTGACATGGTCCAGCTCATTTGCATTAACTATCGCCTGCAGTTCATATATTCCGTCATTTCCGCAGTCAATATAGCTGTAATCATGAATGGTATATCCGCTTTCCGTCGCTCCATCCGTAAAGTCATCAAATTCGCAATCCTGTACAGCTTCTGCCTCACCATTAAGATAAGCAGTGTACAGACCGGTTGTATCTCTTTCATCACGGAAATATTTCTTTTCATAGGAGGTGGTCAGATTCTCCATAGACAGGTCTTTAAACCAGGAAAATCTTTCCTTCTCATTACCAAAATACCAGGACTGCTCGCCATCCTTGATCTCTTCAAGCGTGATCTTATTGTCTTCTATAAACATCCTGTAGAAGGTATTCATGCCCCAGTAGGAATCAGCAGATTCTTTCTCGGTCGCATAAACCATATATTTCGCATCTTCGATCACATACACGCCATCAAGCTCACTGATGCACGGCTCTATATCCAGCTTTCTGAAGGCATCCATGTCCCATTCAGTGAGTGTCCTGTCATCTGTCGTCTCATAAACGGATGTCCGATAAAGCTTTGTTTCGCCGCCCCAAAAGGTCTTTATCACTTCAAGATATCCGTCCCTGTCCAGATCATCTATAGCATAGCCGTAATCTATAAGCGGGGAAAAGACCTCCTGATCTTCTTCAGTGAGTTTCCAAAGATCACAGTTATCGTTAATAACCTCAAGCTGGTCCTCATAAGCATATGCAAGTTCATATGTAATTACAGGCTCTTCTTCCGGCTTTTCTTCAGGTTCAGCTTCCGGCTCACTGTCGACTTCTGTTGCAGATTCCTCACTTTTTGCAGTATCTGCCTCACTTACCACGTCATTTGCACCTAAGCTGCTACAACCTGTTGTCAAAAGAACTGTTGTCAAAATGATCAGTAATTGTCTTCTCTTCATGCGCTCAATACCTTTTTATCAGATCAGTTTTGTTGTCCATTTCGTGCAGTCAAGCACGTCCGTTGCCAGATCCTGATAGAACTCCGGCTCGTGGCACACCATTACTACTGTTCCCTTGTACTCCTTGAGAGCTCTGTGCAATTCTTCCTTGGCATCCACATCCAGATGGTTCGTAGGCTCGTCCAGCACCAGGATATTGGATTCTCTGTTCATAAGCTTGCAGAGTCTGACCTTGGCCTGTTCGCCTCCGGAGAGGACCTTGCACTTACTCTCAATATGCTTGGTGGTAAGTCCGCACTTAGCAAGGGCTGATCTGACTTCATACTGCGAAAATCCGGGGAATTCGTTCCAGATCTCCTCCAGACATGTAGTTTCAATATCAGGAGACATCTCCTGCTGGAAATATCCGATCTCCACGTTCTCGCCCCTATGAACCTTACCAGAGATCGGTGGTATAAGGCCAAGAATGCTCTTTAAAAGAGTAGTCTTGCCGATTCCGTTTGCTCCTGTAAGCACTGTAAAGGTATTTCTCTCAATCGCCAGGTTGAGCGGCTTTGAAAGCGGCTCATCATAGCCTATCACAAGGTCTTTGGCCTCAAAAAGGAACTTGCCCGGCGTTCTGGCTGTCTTGAAGTAAAATTCAGGCTTTGGCTTCTCCTGGATCTTCTCGATAAGGTCCATGTTATCTAACTTTTTCTGCCTTGCCATGGCCATATTTCTTGTGGCAACTCTTGCCTTATTCCTTGCAACAAAGTCCTTGAGCTCGGCAATTTCCTGTTGCTGCCTGTTGTAAGCAGCCTCCCTCTGCGCCTTCTGAGCCTCATAGACTTCCGTAAACTTGTCGTAATCACCTACATATCTCTCAAGACTGTGGGTATATCCGTCCATGTGGTAGATAATGTTTACCACGCTGTTAAGAAATGAAATGTCATGTGAGATCAGGATAAATGCATTTTCATACTCCTGAAGATACCTGGTGAGCCACACAATATGCTCTGCATCCAGATAGTTTGTAGGCTCATCAAGGAGCAGGATATCAGCTTTTTGCAAAAGAAGCTTAGCCAGCAGGATCTTTGTCCTCTGTCCGCCGGAAAGCTCCGTAACATCGCGGTCAAGACCAAGTTCCAAAAATCCAAGAGCTCTCGAAACCTCCTCAATCTTTGAATCTATCAGATAAAAGTCGTGATTGGTCAAAAGATCCTGAATAGTGCCAAGCTCTTCCATATAATCCTCAAGCTCTTTTTCATCCGCTTCACCCATGGCATCGCAGATTTCGTTCATTCTACGCTCCATGTCAAAGAGCTCATCGTATGCAGATGCGAGAACATCTCTGATTGTCATGCCTTCCTTCAGGACCGCATGCTGATCAAGGTATCCAACCTTCACATTCTTGGCCCACTCAATCTTACCTGCATCAGGCATCAGCTGCCCGGTGATAATATTCATAAAAGTTGATTTTCCTTCGCCGTTGGCTCCCACAAGGCCGATGTGCTCGCCCTTTAAAAGCCTGAAAGAAACATCATCAAATATAGCTCTGTCCCCAAAACCATGGGTAAGATGCTCAACATTCAAAATACTCATAGTAATGCACACTCCACTTCCAGATTTGTGTAATCGAATTTGACTCTCTCTGCGCCTCTGAAATTACTCATGACAACCTCGCATAGCTGGGTATCAAACTTAAGTGCCCGGATCTCATCCAGTACAGCTCTCTTTTCGTTGTGATCACTTGTCCCCAGAACAAGCATGTCGTGGTTTTTTCTGACTTCGCTTCTTATGTGATGCAAAAAAGTCCTGTAATAATCGCGGTTATACCCCTCCGCAAGAAACATAGACAGAAAAGTAAACTTTATTTCTGTCCCCTCAGGCGGAATCGTCACATAGCCAAGCTTCGAGATGATGGGGTTAAACGCACGCAGGAAAGCTATTTTCCCGGAGTACTCCTCAACCACATACTGCTTACAGTCCGTTCTGTCCCAAAGAGCGCCAAGAGCTTTTATCTTACCATCCCTGTGAAGAATATAAAAGTCCGTAATTTTCGGCGCACTCTCCTCGTCAAGTTTTGTTATAACAGGGAAAAGACTCTTTTTCCCGCCCCAGATGCCAAGAAACGAAAGAACTTCCGCCTCATCATCTTTCGTTGCCCTCCTGAGCCGCAGCTCTTTACAGGGATTTTTGACAGGAGCTGTCGGACTGATGATATAAGTCCTGTAGCCATCCATATCAACCGCGAAGGGAAGCCTTGGCCTCTCTTTTCTGAGCATCTTAAGGACATCTGTATTCTCTTTTACCACGCTACAGAAATAAACGGAGGAATCAAGCGGATCGTACATCTTATTGAAAGCTTCGATCCAGTTGATACGACTATCCAGGTCATGAAGGCGTTTCATATTTGTTACATAACACACGTTATGTTTGGCGCCTTCAACGTAAGATTCTCTGGGGATTCCGGCGATCGTGCCTACGATTTTTTCATCGCACTTGAATACCCCTACAACGCTTTTTTCGCTCTCTTTTATGAAAGAGTCGTAGGGATTTGGTCTTCTTGTATACAGGAGCCTGATCTCGCCTTTTGCGACGTCGCTTTCCATGATATTCAGGATCCCGGCTCCATCTTCATGCGCAGCAAAGGAAAAGACATTGCTCATTTCTTCGCCTCCTCCAGGTTTTCACCCACAGGAATACCGATCCTCTGATCCACCTCAAAGTGGAAGAGAATGTTGATATACCAGTATGCGAAGTTGATAACGAGCTTCTTGGTGCGCTTAAAGCAGGTAATTCCTCTTTTTACTATGGATCCGAACTCAAAGAATCTGGTCTTATACTTCCTGCAAAGGGCTCTGAGCTCCTCGGCAGTTACATTTTTAGGGACAAAAGAGATCGTTCCGAAGGTATAACCCTCCTGAAGCCACCACTTATCGCAGATGAGCCTTCCTTCTTCCTGGAAAGTCTTGTAAGTGGGCGTATTGGGAAAGGTCAAAAGGTGATTAAATGCTATTACAAAGAACTGGTGCTTCATGGCAAACTTCAGGGTCTGAATGAAGCTCTCCTCGGTGTCCTCATCGAAACCAAACACAAATGAAGCATAGATACTGATGCCCACCTCATGGATCTTGTCGATGAGCTCATCTCTCTCTCCGAGTCTGGCTGTCCACTCTTTATTCATCTGCTTCAGATTTCCGCTGCTTATCGACTCAAAGCCGATGAGGACCATCTCACAGCCGCTGTCCTTCATGAGTCTCAGCGTTTCGTCATCTTTTGCGATATCAAGTGTTATTTGTGTGGTCCAGGTTACATGCAGCTTTTTGATCTCAGTAAACAGCTCTCTGGCAAATTCCTTATACGAGAATATGCTGTCATCCACCAGGAAATAGAGCTTGTGTTTACAGGATTTCATCTCTGCAATGATATCTGCCACATCCCTGTGAATGTACCTGGAGTCATAATATTTCGCGATGGAGCAGAATTCACAATTGTGGAAGCAACCCCTGCCGGTCTCAACCAGGGAAACAGGCAGATATTTCTTTTGCTGCTTCTTATATATGCTCCTGTCTGCCATCTTATAATCTATGCAGGGTTTACCCACATACTTATCCTTGAGAGTTCCGTTTTTCAGATCCTCCAGGAGCATGTTGATATTTTCGCCACAGTTATTGATCATGATGGCATCACAGTGCTGAGCTGCTTCATCCGGGACCAAAGTCACATGATAGCCGCCCATTACCACTTTTTTGCCACGTTTTCTGAACTGCTCCGAGATGTAATATGCCCTTTTTGCCGTGTAAGTCTCGACGGTGATAAGCACAACTTCTGTTTCTGTTTCATAGTCGATATTCTCAATTCTGTCGTCAAAGAACTCCCTCTCGCATTCGGGTGGGAGGAGCGAACTGAGCACAGCTATAGTAAGGGGCTCCATAAGCCAGGATTTTAAGTACTTCTCATTGGTTTTCTTGCCGATGGCCGGCAAGATCAGCGTTACCTTCAAGCTTTCTCTCCTCTTCGTCCTTCTCAAGGCATCCAAAGGTCATGCCCTGCTTCTCAAATACCTCTTTTCTGAAAACCGGATTGTAGATTATGTAAGTAAAGAACCTCACGGGGTTCCTTAAGTTGGTCCTGAGCTCAAAGAGCCTGTACAGGACAGATCCCAGACTGTTGAATTTACGTCTGCAGTTAAATCCTGCCTCCGTGAGTTCGTCCGGAGTCATGTTCTTGGGGATAAATGCCGTGTAGTTGAACTTGTACTGTGGATGCAGCCACCATTTGCCGTCATACAGAAGCCTTCCCTGACTCTTCAGCTCGTCATAGAGCGGCGTTCCGGGGTATGGCATCAGTATGTTATATGCTGCAAATGTAAATTTATTGCGCCTCGCAAACTCGTATGTGGCTCTGATGGATTCCAGAGTGTCCGTGTCATGTCCTATGGTAAAGGCCGCCCAGGTCTGGAGTCCGTAGTGTCTCAGCTTTTCTATGGCTTCTTTGTAATTATCCGCCACAAACTTCCTATTAACGCCCTTTCTCATGTTCTCTATGCTCTCAGGGCGGATGGATTCAAAGCCTATAACAAGCCCCAGACATCCACTCTTTACCATGAGCTTCATGAGCTCCTCATCATCCAGCATATCTATGCTTCCCTGGCTCACCCACCATATCTTCAGTGGTATGAGCGCCCGGAAAAGTTCTTTTGCCTTGGCCTTATTGGCCACAATATTGTCGTCAACGAAAAAGAGAAGCTTCCTCTTCTGGGATTTGATCTCAGCGACCACCTCATCAACATCTCTTGTGTAGTGATGCTGCTCAAAATACACGCTGCTGGCACAGTACTTGCAGTTAAAGCCGCATCCCCGTGAGAACTGCAAAAGAGATATCGGCATATACTTCTTGCCCTCATAAATGCTGCGCCTTGTCATGATTCCCTTTTGTGGCACCTTTGGCGCAGTGCAGATGTATTCTGCTTTCAGCTCGCCTCTTCGCAGGTCTTCTATCATGTGACCCCATTCGCTCTCTGCATCGCCTATCATGATAGAATCCGCATGTTCTCTGGCTTCCTCGGGCAGGAGCTTGATATGGATGCCTCCCATGATGACCTTAACGCCCCGTCGCCTGTATTCATCTGCTATCTCATAGGATCTGCGCGCGGTAAAGGTCTCAACGGTAATGGCCACCAGATCGGTCTTTTCCTCATAAGGAATGGGCTCAAGCCTGTCGTCGTACATGACGACCTCTATGTCCTCCGGTGTAAGAGCTGCCAGAATGCCCAGCTGAAGCGGTTCCATGCTGGCATTATCGACGTAAAGGCTGTGCTCTCTACGCCCTATATTTGGTTTTATCAAAGTGATCTTCATAAACTTTCGCCTTGTTTTCTGTGTATTTCGCTGCGGGAGATGAGGTTGATGGCCAGAAACACGACGATGTTAAGGAGCGATCTGTGGTTTACTTTAGCCCCCATCATTCTCTTAAATATGTTCCTGTAGGTGTTGAAGTTAAAACGCGCAGCTTTGCAGCCATCCTTTAACTCTTCGGGAGTCATTGATTTTGGAAAATACATGGCATCTCCGTATCTGTACTGCGGATCCAGCCACCACTTTTTAAACCTGAGGCGGCCTTCACCTTCCATCCTTTCAAACAGAGGCGTTCCGGGCAGTATCATCAGCGGATTAAAATTAGATATGGCCAGATTATTCCTTATAGCAAACTCATAGGTGTCCCTAATGGAATCCGCCGTGTCATAATCATAGCCCAGCACAAACATGCCGTAGATCATAATGTTATGCCTGTATATATTCCTTATGGCTTCCTCAAGATGTGCGACATTTCCCGTCTTTTCCTCACCCCTCAGGATCCCGAGATTGGCACTCTTTTTCATGATCTCAAGATTATTCTCGTTCAGGGATTCAAAGCCGATAAGCACCATAAAACATCCCGACTCATACATCTCTTTTAACAATTCATCCCTGAAGGCAATCTCCAGGCTTATCTGACAGGCCCATTTCTTCTTAAGGGGCTTTATGGCCCTGAAGAGTTCTATTGCGCTCTCCTCATTTAAAAAGAGGTTGTCATCGATAAAGAACAGGAGCTTTTCCTTGCACTCACTGATCTCTTTTACCACATTTTCAATATCTTTTTGCCTTACTCCGCCGGGGTAAGGGCTCTTTATAGAGCAAAAATCGCAATTGAACTTACAGCCTCTTGATGCTTGGACCATGGCCAGAGGCAGATATTTTTTACCCTCGTAACAGGCAGAGTTGGGGTTAACATAGGACATTACGCACTTATTCTCTGCCTGATAGATGCGCCTTACGGGCTTTAGGCCGTTTTTTTCAATGTCTTTGATAAACTCTCCCCAGGTTTCCTCGGCATCTCCCTTCAGAACGACGTCTGCGTGCTCAAGCGCTTCATCACAGAGGGCCGTGGGGTGGAATCCTCCCATGACAATAAGATTGTCGTCTCTTTTATACCTGTCTGCCAGCTCATAGGCGTGCTTGGCGGCAAAGGTCTCAACCGAAAATGCGATAATATCGGCATCCAAAGACTCCGGAACATTCTCAATCCTCTCATCGTAAAACACAAGCTCGTGCTCTTTTGGCGTAAGCTTCTGGATCACGGCAAAAACAAGGGGTTTGAGGGCGTCCTTCCCTTTGCTGTACATCATATTTACTTTGATGAATGCAATCTTCATCCCTGTCTGTCTATCCTTCCATGCCAAGGAACTTAAATCCCAGATTTGCGCCAAAGGCAATTATTCTGGCGGATATTCCCTTTGCAGTCACTCTTCTGCGCAAGAGTAAGCAGTTCTTCGTCAAAGCCCACATCTATTGTGGCGCTGCCAACCCACCTTATCTTAAGTTTAGTCAGCTCATTCATAAGCCTGATGGAGTAATCTCTGTTGCCAAAGAAATTCGGGTCAAAGAACACGATTATCCTGCTCCTGTAGCTCATGTCGGTACTGTGCCAGGGTAATATCAGTAGTACTTTCATTCAAAATCCTTTATTAATACTCTTATTTCACATCGGGAATGTCGGAATTATCTATCATTACCGCTTCGTCATAATCCCCGAATTTCTTCGCATACTTGCGATATCCGATATTGGCGATCATGTATATGAACAGCCAGCGATGCACTCTTTTAAGATCAAAGCGCTTAAAAATAGCCTTCCAGGAATAACAGGTCTTCCAGGCCCGCTCAATTCCCTCAACCAGCTCCTCTTTGGTCATCTGCGCCGGCTTGTACACAACATGCTCAACGTCGTAAAGGGCCCAGTTTCGCTCGGTTATCCTGCCCTGCGCCTCCAGTTCATTGTAAAAGCTCGTTCCCGGAAACGGCGTAATGATGGAAAATCTGGGCAGATCGATTTTAGCGTCAAGGCAGAGCTGAGCAATTCTGTCAAAAACGTCTTTTCCGTCCTCATCGCTTCCGAAGGCAAAGCAGCCCATGACCAGGATATTGTGCTTATGGAGCTTGTCCATGAGCCATTTGTAGTCATCAACCCGGTTAACATTCTTGTTGATCTCGCTCTGCGTCTCCTGATTAACCGACTCAAAGCCCAGAAGAAGGCCCTTGCAGCCACTCTTTTCAAATATCTCTATAAGATCGTCGCACCGGCCGATAGCCGTCGTTGTCAAACCAAACCACCATTTCTTAAGCGGTATCATGGCTGTGAAAAGCTCTTTTGCATAATTGACATCCGCAATAAGGTTAACGTCCGGAAATATCACGAATTTGCCCTTAAAGGTCTTTATCTCATCGATAACATCCTGTACCGGGCGCGTCAGCACACGCTGGCCGAAGGCCGCCGGATAGGCGCAGAATGAGCAGGAATGGTTACATCCCCTGACACACTCAACGGTATTTAAGGTTATGTATCTGTCTTTTTTCAAAAGATCTTTTCGCGGGATCGGACGGCCGGCGATGGTCGGGCACCCTCCCTCATCCCGGTAAAAAGGCTTAAGACAGCCGTTTGCCAGATCCTCAATGGCCTTCTTGAAGGTTCTGTCACCCAGGCCCACCAGGACAGAGTCCGCATGTTCCTTGGCCTCATCGGGCATAAGTGTCGGATGAACGCCTCCCATCAGCACAGGAATACCACGGCTCCTGAAGTAATCCGCATACCTATAACTGCGGGCCGCAGTGCCTGTAATACTGGTTATGGCCACTACATCCGCCTGTAGATCAAGGGGAATTGGCTCCGCAGTCTCATCGTATATGACAACGTCATCATCCGGAAGATACGCAGCCAGAAGCGCCAGGGTTATGGGCGCGTAGTGAAGATTCTTATGAAACATTCCGTTATATCTGTGCATTGCACCTGCAGGTGCCAGTAAAGCTACTCTCATTTTTTCTCCTGTCAGACAGAGATCAGTGATCCCACGGCCATGACTATATACATGATAAATACTATGGCTACCGACGCTTTTGAGGCCTCTGCGGGCGTCATGATGGATGTCTTTTGCCCCTTCGTGGCGATCAGATAGGTCGGGATCACCATCAGGGATATTATCACTGCCACGGCACCTCCTGCAAGTTTCATATATTCCATAAATCCGTTAGATAACAGAAATGTCAGCAAAAGCGCAGGAACTGTGGCCAGGACGAAGCTCAGGACGAAGGCCTTTTGGGTCTGGTTCGATATGATCTCGGTTGTGGCAAATCCGATGGACCAGTAGGAAGTGAACATGGCCAGAATGATGAACAGCGATCCCAGGATGCGGATAACTCCGCCTACTGCATCTGCCCAGCCGACTATGGCCACTTTGGTAACTTCCTTGGAGGTGATGATCGTGCATACAGTTATGACAACCGAAATCACCAGGTTCATTAAGAGCCCCAGGAATATGGACTTCCTGACCCTGGCTTCGTCATGATCCAGACACTCTATGACCTGCGGAACCGCAAATATCGCGGAAAAAGAGAACATGATCATGCTGTAAGTGGCCGCAAAGCGCAAAAGACCTGTTGCATCAAGACCGGCATTCTCTATGGATATCGCAGGATTGATGTTCCTGAATGAAAAGAACAGCGCCACAAGGAGTATCGTGGCCATTATGCTAACGGTGACATTCTCACCGATGCAGATGGCCCTTAGTCCCAGAAGAACTACCGCTGCAGCAAAAACAAAGAACACGGTGCCAAGGAGTTTCTCCGAAATGCCTGGGAAAAACTCGGCCATAATGGCGGATGCACCGGTAATATAGGCAGCCAGGTTCGTCTCCAGCACTATCACCATGATGATAAAAAACGATATCTTCAGGATATTTTTCAGCTTGCCCCTGAACAGGTAGACGTTAAAAGCCCCGAGGATATCCGAGGTCTCTCCCATTGTCAGCATGATCTGGGCAATCATCAGGTGCAAAAGGACGCTGATCAAATATGCTGTTAAAAAAGCTATTGCACCGCCCACAGCTCCGGTCTTGGAAACAAAATACGGAATAGCCATAACCCCGCTTCCGATCCCGTTTCCGGCCACTATTGCAGCGGCTGTAAAAACTGTCTTTTTCTTCATACAATAAATTCTCCTCATTATATTCTATCATTCCTTCCTGAAATATTGTTAATTCCATATCCAGGGTTTAATATAAGTGTATGCAAAATACACTATTGATTCTATTTCCCATACTATTACTTGTTTTAACCTTTTATTGTGCGACACTTTCGCAAAAAGGTCTTATTTCTGATACCTTTTTAAATCTTGATCAAAGTAAAAATATCCAGGCTTCGGTATGCCTCGCAATAATACTGCATCATCTGACCCAGCAGGTCACTGTATACGGAATGCGTCCAAAGGGCCCAATAACACTGTTCAGTCACATTGGATACCTCTTTACCGCCTTGTTTTTCTTCTTTTCCGGATACGGACTTATGACAAGCCTTAAGTCCAAGCCGGACTATCTGGACACCTTCCTAAAGCGCAGACTTCCTGCTGTGATCATCCCTTTCTGGATAATAAATATCCTTGGCGTGATCTTAACATACGTACTTCCCGGGCCAAAGCCCGGCATCTTGGAAGTTGCAAGCTATATCACAGGTCTATCACTTATAAACGGTAACGGCTGGTTCATTATAGAAATAGTCATCCTTTATCTTGCGTTTTACCTGCTTTTCAAGCTGATAAAGAACCGCAATATCGCCACAGCTCTGCTGTGCCTTTTCACTGTCCTGATCATTATCTACAGCTTTTTTCAGGGCCATGATGCGCAAGGCGCCAAAGCTCACTGGTTTAGAGGTGAATGGTGGTATGACTCCACGATCACCTTCGCTTTTGGAATACTTTTTGCAGGATTTAAAGACAGATTCGCCGGTTTCTGCGTAAAGCACTATAGCTTGATGATTGCTCTTTTTGCCGTTCTGAATGTAATAGCCATTCGGACAAGCATATATGCGCTGACTCATCTCGGATATTATCACGAGCCTGTGCACCACGGGATGCGGGATGCAATGATAACATTAGTTATTCAAAGCTTCTCCTGCCTAGTATTTACGACCTTTATCCTGATACTGAACATGAGGCTTTCCATAGGTAACAAGGGGCTTTCTTTCATACGCAAAATGAGCCTTGAGCTGTTCCTGATACACGGCTTTGTCCAGGAGCAGATCTTCGGCCGAAGGGAAATGAGCGATCTTCTACGCTTTGCTGCCGTGATCTCCTGCAGTATCCTATGCAGTGCCCTTATTTCTCCTGTCGTAAAATTAGTTGTAAATAAGCTGACGGCTCTGCTGTGCACCAGGAGGGTCAAAAACAGCACGCTGGAACAAGCCATTAAGGAAAAGCAGCGCACAAGACGCCTCAGGATACTGACTCTTGCTGCCGGCATCATGGTCATAGCCGGGCTCTTGTATTTCGCTGTGATCAGGCCTCAGGCTGCCAAAAATCAGTATGTAAAAGAATGTAGCGAGCTTGAGTCCGCTTCCCTAGGGGACATTGTCAAATGGGGTCAGTACGAGATCAATCCGTCCATTCCCGGCAAAGAGCCAATTACCTGGATTGTTCTGGAAAAAGACGACAAAAGCGCCCTTCTCGTTTCAGAGATGGGACTTGGCGGAAGCTATTACAACCAGCATCACACCGAAGTGTCTTGGGAAGACAGCGATCTAAGGCAGCTGATAAACTCAGGCGAATGTACAGGGTCTTTTAACAAATATGAACTTGGAAATATGCTCACGATCGATGGGGATCTGATATCCCTGCTTAGTGTTGATGAGGCGGAAAGGCTTTTTTCCTCCGACGTTGAAAGAGAACTGCTCATAACACCTGCAGCCAAAGTCCGTGGAACGAATATCAACGACATGAGTAAGCACCACGAATGGGATATGGTTGAGATAAAAACCTCCTGGTGGTGGCTTAGAGGAGACAAGGGTGTTTCCTCCATCACTGCGCCTATTGTCACTGTGGACGGAGTTATATCTGTCGATGAAAAATATGTAAATAAGCCCGGTGGCGCCATCAGACCGGTAATAAGGGTTCAATTTTAAACGGAGGAGAAGGCATTCTGACTAATTTTTCATATTCTTATTTCTGGTGCATTAATTGTGCTATAATTTTTTTATGAAACTATTTTTTAATGCAGAGAAATACATAACCAGGGTAGAAAGCCCAAGAGTAAACAGTGCCAGAACCCGCAAGTCCCAGGTCCTTTTATACATCGATAAGTATTTTGACATGTACAACCACGAATACATCGGCAGTGTCTATACAGCTTGCAAGGAATACATAGAGGAAATGATGGAGGAGGAAGAAAACTCTGAGTCCGGCATCAGCACAGAGGTACAGGCTTGCACTACGATAATCAAAGGTCTTCAGGATTTCATCGGTCAGGGCAAACATGAAGAACTGCGCTATATGAAGCTCCTGGCAGCCAAGGAGGCATTCAAATTCTACTGTGCCATGATATCCAAGGTGATGGAACTGGAAATTATCGACAGGAAGCAAGCTAAGAGGAGAATCACTAAATTCTATAATGAATGTGGTCTTGAGTGACTAAAAAGGGAAGGTATCCAACCTTCCCTTTTATAATACCTTATCGGATTTCCATACATTTAAAGATCTGGCACCTCTCTTTTCCCCGAGCACAATAACCACAACTGTAGCTACTATTGTTACAATCAGCAAAAACGCTGAGCCCTCAACTCCAAATACCGGATCATAGATGAATGTAATCCGGCCGGTTGCTGCCTCCAATTTAGCAATGGAGAAAGAGCTGACGATTCCACTGTTGGGAAGGCCAAATATAATGTTCTGAGTGAAATTCCATGCTGTGTGCGCCATCATTGGAAGCCATATGCTGTCAAAGTAATATACAAAGCATGAGTAAAATACAGCTATTACTACCAGATGAATGATAGGGACAATCGATACTCCGGGATTAAACAAATGCAGCGCCATAAATATAAGCGCGTTGCCAATAATTGCTACCCATGGAGATCTGTACCCTTTTCTCAGTCGTTGATATAAAAATGCCCTGCACAGAAATTCTTCTGAGGATGACTGAATGAAAACAGCCAAAAACATGGCAATGAGCTTGATAACCTGAAAACTGTCATATACAAGGTGAATGTCACCAACAAGAGCAGCCATCAAAACACCAAGCGCATTCTCTCCAAATCCTACCAGAAAGCCAATAAGAAGCATCTTAAGCGTGTTTCCCTTAGCCTGTGGCGTGATTGCCTTCATGATAGGTCTGTTATACTTTATAACGCTGCAATACAGCGCAAATACCAGCCAGGAAAATATTGTAGATGCATACATCAGAAACAGTGACCAGAATCCATCCGTCTGAACCTTGGGTATGCTGAGTTCAACCAATACCAATACTGTTGAAGATACAGCTGAAGTAACAAACATCAAAAACAAAAATATAATAGTGATCACAAAAATACTGTCATGCCAGGTAAATCCATCATTGTGTATCTTCTTGAAAATAGTTGGCTTTTGTGTTGAGTTATCGTTAGTCATTCATATCCTCCTTTTTCATAAGCTCCTCTACTGCCGAAACAGCTTTTTCATACCTCTCCTGATATGATCCGCTAATTGTCACAAACTGTTTCCTTACTTTTTGTATCCTATCTCTGCAGCTCTGGAATCTAACATCTCTTTAATCTGTGCTGCTGAATATGTTTCAACACCATACTCTTTAAATCTTGCCTTCACCGGATTTGAATCATCATAATCCGCATCGGTAGTTACATCATTGTAGTTGTCGTCCAACATGAAATACTCATAGTAATGAGTTCTGTCTTCATAGTTTGGCTCAAAATAATAATCTCTGATTCCGATATGGTCTACATCCAGGCCATCCACAGACATTTCTTTATAATCAGCCTTGTCATACAGATAATAACTGTCATATAGCGTTAATGTTTCCTCACATCCGTAATAAAAATGATACTCTCCGTCTGCATCAACAAAGGCCTGATCCCAGACATGAACATTTGCTCCGCCTGAACCACTTGACATAACAGTTCCGTCAGTCTCAACCTGCACATCACTTCTGGACCATGCGTCCTGATCAAAGCAGATAGTAAGCTCTCCGTTGATATCCTTGATTATCATGTAAAGAGTAAATTCAGGGTCAAATGATGTCTGTACAAGAAGCTCCTGAACTCCGTCGCTTCCGCAATCGATCATTGTATAAGTGGGCTCTGAAGACTTTTTATAATCAGTTGCACCTTCAAGAGCACTTATGATCTCGTCCATCGTGTATGACTTGCCTTTTTCAAGGCAAAGAGATGTTTCCAGATATGCTGTCCTGTCACCTGCACCGGTGTATTTAGCCTTGGCGGTTCCGGCCTTGAATCCATCATAGCCTGATGATGCTGTATCATCCTGAGGCTTTTGCTCTTCATTTTTACTGTTATCCTGATTTTCTGAAGACTGCTCAGAAGTTGTTTCCTGCTCTGAAGTCGCTTCCTGCTCTGAAGCACTTCCGGAAACCTGCTCAAACATAGATTCCTCACTATTCGACTCGGATGCAGTTCCCGCGCATCCTGCAAGAAGAGCTGTCATCAGCACCGAGCCGACAGCAGCTACTGCAAACCTTTTTTTCATAACACTTTTCTCCTCTTCATTCTGACTTTATTTTCAAACTATAACCATGATAAAAAAATAAAGTGCAATTTGCAACTTTTGCGAATTCGGGTTTGTGTATATAATATCAACGACATATTTTCAAAAGGAGCAACAGAAATGAATATTACAAATGACAACGATAAAATGGAAATGCTGAACTCAATCCTGGATGAAGGCGAAAGCTATCAGGGAACAGCTATTGGCACAATACTTCCTTCAGCCAAGACTTTACTTTTGTTTTCAGCAATTGGCGGAGGCGCTGCCGGTGCACTCGCTAATACTTACTGCTATATGGGCATCACGGAAAAGAGCCTGAACATGGCCCTGATCAACAGCATAAATGTCAGCAAAATGGAAGGCGCAATCAAAATCCCGCTGGATAAGATCGAAAAAGCCAAGGTAAATGCCGGAGGCATCAGACCTTCTGCAACGCTTACATGCAGCGGCGAGAAAATCAAGATAGCCATGACCAAGATCATGCTCGGCTCTAAGGTCACCGGTCAAAAAGAAGGAATTCAGACAATCTGTGGCAGACTCTCACTGATCGGCGGCTGATTGTAAGCCCGGAACATTTGAATAGGATCAACAATAAAACCTCCCACCGACCAGCAGTGAGAGGTTTTATATTCTCGTCAAATATCAAGTACTATAGTTACAGGTCCATCGTTTATCGATTCCACCTTCATATCTGCTCCGAATTCACCGGTTTGTACATTAAATCCGCGGCTTCTGCATTCAGAAACCACCATTTCATATAGCGGTTCTGAAATATCAGGTCTTGCTGCATCTGTAAATCCGGGTCTTCTGGAACTGCAATCTGCATAAAGTGTAAACTGACTGACTATGAGCAGTTCTGCACCGGCATCTTTCGGAGAAATGTTCATCTTCCCATTTTCATCCTCAAATATCCTGAGTCCACAGATCTTGTCTGCAATCTTCTTAGCCTGTTCCGGTGTATCAGTTGTTTTGACCCCCAAAAGAACCAGAAACCCTTTATCGATCTCAGATTTCTTTTGCCCATCAATTGTTACTGATGCAGACAGAACTCTTGTGATTACTGCTCTCATATTCTCCCCCTGACTAAAATTTTTCAGCCCGAGAAATGATTGACCTCACCACAATGTGAACAAGTTGCTTCAGGCTGACTAATATCTACTGTAATTACTTCTCCACACTCATGGCAAGCTATATTCATCATCTGAGGGTTTGCAGCGCCTGTAGCTGGTGCAGCTGCAAAGATGTGAATAAATGCAAAGTGGAAAACAAGGAATATTACTAACATTATTCCAAAAAATGCTGATGCTGTGCCAATAAAACTCTTTCTCATAACTACTCTCCTTAATATCCTGACGTGATTTATTATGAGAAAATATTAGCATCCGATTTATCACAGAAATATCACACAAACTAAAAGAATCATGAACGATTCCTATGACAGCTCATGAAAATGCATTTTCTGCCTCTCTGATCAAGTTACTGAGCTCCTGATCTGTCAGATCTATGACCCATGCCAACATGGTTATATTATGTGCATGCTCTTCCACAGAAAATTTGGGGCATGTAAGATATGTGTCTATCTCATCCAACAGTTTTTTTCTTATATCTTCTTCTGAACGCATGAGGCACCTCTCGGGATTGTGTGAGAATATTATCTTTATCCTGATTATACCTCAAATTGCCCCATGCTCACAATTCCAACAGCCCATTTTTCAGATCTCTTAGTATTCCAAAACACTCTCTTACCACATTATTAGGCATATACTGCGGTTCCATATATGCTGCAATACCGTAAACTTCAGCAGTTGTCAGCTTCTGTGCAATATGAACTCCTCTGAAAACATGAAATCCGTTTGTTACGATTCCAATGCGCATACTATCTGTCGAGCCTTCACGTTCTTCTATTATGGCAAGAGCATTGGTTATATTGTCATCCGTATCAAGCGACTGTTCTTCTGCAATTATCCTGTCAGCCTTGATCCCCTTGACTATAAGATAATCTCTTCCTCCTGCACCTTCACTTATTGTTTCATTGGATCCCTGCGCTCCAGTTGTGATACATACAGTGTCTTCATTCTCTATCAGATAACTTACGGCCTTCTCAAGCCTGTATCTGTACACAACACTGGGCCCACTCTGCCTCATCTGGGCACCCAGAACAATTATATAATCCAGTCCCGCCTCTCCTTCATCAAAGAAATGCGAAAAAATGGCTATAAAGCACACCAAAAACACGGTAACAACCACTGTAATCACAGTTGCTGCGCCGCATTTTAGACCTTTGGGAACTCTTTTCCATCTTCCCTTGCCCGCCAGGTAAAAGCATAGTGCAAAAAATGCACTTCCTGCAAGCCATATGGTAAAAGAGAATGTTCCGCTCCCAACCATATATACCATGGCTGAGTACAGTAAACATATTATTGTCAGCCCCAGCCATAGTATTCTTATCCTTGGTTTAAAAAATCTCATTTATTTTGCTGCTGCAAAGCCTTTCTCAAGATCTGCAATGATATCATCTATATGCTCAGTACCGATTGAGAGTCTGATTGTGCTCTGTGTAATGCCCTGATCTGCAAGTTCCTCATCGTTGAGCTGTGAGTGAGTAGTTGTTGCAGGATGGATAACAAGGCTCTTAACATCGGCAACGTTAGCCAAAAGTGAGAATATCTCAAGGTTATCAATAAACTTCCAGGCTGCTTCCTTGCCACCCTTAATCTCAAATGTAAAGATTGATGCTCCTCCGTTAGGGAAGTACTTCTCATACAGTGCGTGATCCGGATGATCAGAAAGTGAAGGATGGTTAACCTTCTCTACCTGCGGATGATTTGCAAGGAACTCAACCACTTTCCTGGTGTTCTCTGCATGTCTGTCGAGACGAAGTGATAATGTCTCAACACCCTGAAGGAGCAGGAATGCATTGAATGGTGAGATTGTTGCACCTGTATCTCTGAGAAGGATAGCTCTGATATATGTAACAAAAGCTGCCGGTCCTACTGCATCATAGAAAGATACACCGTGATAACTTGGGTTTGGTGATGCAATCTGAGGATAGTTGCCGCTCTCCTTCCAATTGAATTTGCCTGACTCAACGATAATACCGCCAAGAGTAGTTCCGTGTCCACCTATGAATTTGGTAGCTGAATGAACTACTATATCAGCGCCGTGCTCAATAGGTCTGATAAGATATGGTGTTCCGAAGGTATTATCTATAACCAGCGGAAGTCCGTGCTTATGTGCGATTTCAGCGATTGCATCAATATCAGGAATATCACTGTTAGGATTTCCCAAAGTTTCAAGATAGATAGCTCTTGTATTGTCCTTGATAGCCCCCTCAACCTCTGCAAGATTGTGGGCATCAACGAAAGTTGTTGTCACTCCGTACTGTGGAAGAGTATGTGCAAGAAGGTTGTAACTTCCGCCATAAATGGTCTTCTGTGCAACAATATGTCCACCGTTTGCTGCCAGAGCTTGAATTGTGTAAGTGATAGCTGCCGCACCCGAAGCTACTGCAAGTGCTGCACTTCCGCCCTCAAGGGCTGCTATTCTCTTCTCCAGAACATCCTGAGTGCTGTTTGTCAGTCGCCCGTATATGTTTCCGGCATCAGCAAGTCCAAATCTGTCTGCTGCGTGCTGAGAATTTCTGAAAACATATGAAGTCGTCTGATAAATCGGAACCGCTCTTGCATCAGTTGCGGGATCCGGCTGTTCCTGTCCTACGTGTAACTGCAGTGTCTCAAATTTGTAATTGCTCATACCATTAAGTCCTCCGTTCGTGTTTTCTTGAACTGATGATAGAGCCTGATGGCATGAACCGTCAATTAACTAAAACTTTTATCTTGCGATAAGCAGGCCGTAAATCCCTCCGATTACAATGCAAAGATATCAGAATTCCTTATCAAGAGCCCTGTCCGCATCTTCGCCATGAATCTCAAGAATATCCTTTATATCTATAGTCATGTTCATCTGTGCCACACCTGTCTTGCGTTCCAAAACAAGCTGCTGTCTTACATTGTCTATCCTTTTAATAACTTCTGTTATTGTTTGGTAGCTGCCTCCGTTCTTTAGCAGGTCCGGCACAAAGTAGGTGATAGACACCTCCGGTGCTCTGCCATCAGCTATCACATCTGCTATTATTCCAAGCTTCCGATTTAAGATTTCAAGCTCGGAGCTGTCCAGCTCTATCCTGTTATCAACCAGTCTGGCCTCTTCCTCCACCATGTCATCATAGCCCGTAAGCGCTGCAAAAGGTGCAAATTGCGCTGCCCTGTCATATAAACTCATGTGGGGACGTGTTGGTGACTGCCAATGCGGTTTGTCGATTATATCCGCATATATTGCTCTTGGATCGGGCTCATGGCCTGTTATACCTTTTGTCATAAAAAACCTCTTATTCGGCCTTGTGGCCGCCAATTTGACCGTTTCTCTGTATGGTAGTGGCACCCTCGTTCAGATTCATTCCCTTAAGCACAGCATTCTTGCCAAATTTCTCCTGAAGCAAAAGAGTTGCCTTCTGCATTCTCTTTTCCTTCT
>CAMORK010000008.1 GCA_946623755.1 uncultured Butyrivibrio sp.
GCTGTGAAGACTCATACCAGAAGTCATAGTTACCGGCATAGAGCTGGATCTTGCCGTAGTCGATGTCGGCGATATATGTACATACTTTATTAAGGAAATATCTGTCGTGGGATACAACTATGACGATATTATCATAATTGATAAGAAACTCCTCGAGCCATGCAATAGCATCCAGATCAAGATGGTTGGTAGGCTCGTCGAGAAGCAGAATGTCGGGATTTCCGAAAAGAGCTCTCGCAAGAAGAACCTTGACCTTCTGATTACCGTCAAGCTCCTTCATGAGTTTATAGTGATTCTCAGTCTCAATACCAAGTCCGTTAAGAAGGCTCTCTGCATCAGACTCAGCTTCCCATCCGTTCATCTCGGCAAATTCTGCCTCGAGTTCGCTGGCTCTGATACCGTCTTCATCGGAGAAATCCTCTTTTGCATAGATTGCATCCTTCTCCTTCATGACTTCAAGAAGACGCGGATTGCCACCCATAACTGTATCAAGAACAACGTTATCATCGTACTTAAAGTGATCCTGTTCAAGGAAAGAAAGACGCTCACCAGGAGTAATGGCTATATCTCCGTTTGTGGTCTCGATCTGTCCTGACAGGATCTTAAGAAATGTAGATTTACCTGCTCCGTTGGCACCGATTATGCCATAGCAGTTACCTTCCGTAAATTTGATGTTAACGTCTTCAAAAAGAGCCTTTTTTCCGACTCTTAAGGTTACATTATTAGCACTGATCATTTAACAAATCCTCATATAATAAAACTATTCCTTGCAACAGTTCGTATTATATGGGATTGCCTTATAAATTGCAACTGCTGTATTTCTTAACAAATTCATCCATAGGCAAAGGTTTTGAATAAAGATAGCCCTGAAGATAGTCACATCCCAGCTCTGTTACTATCTTTGCCATATTCTCATCTTCTATTCCTTCGCATGTGGTTTTAAAGCCCATGCGCTTAAAAGTCGATATCATAGTCGGAAGTATCTCATCCGGAGCCTTACAGTAATCCCATACCACACTCATATCAATCTTGATATCGACAAACGGATAGTGTTTTATTCTTTTCATATTTGATGAACCGGTGCCATAATCGTCAAGAGCAAATTTAAAGCCCTTTTCACGCATTGCATGAACCTGCCTGTTCATAAAGCTCTCATCAGCCAGCGAGACCTCAGTAATCTCAAGATGCATCATTCCGGGATCAATACCGTGCTTTTCAACTATTGAAGCATATCTGTCCGCTAGGTCTCTCTTAACAAACTGAATAGGTGACAGGTTTACGCTAATCCATTTCATTCCCATTGCTGCTATATCATTTTCTTTGGCAAATAAACATGCCTTATCAAATATCTGTTCTCCAAGAGTATTTATCTTACCGTTGGATTCAGCCATCGGTATAAAAGCTATAGGAGGAATGATATTCCCATCAGCATCCCTTATTCTTGCCAGAGCCTCTGCCCCTACAAGCTTTCCGCTCTTCGCTTCTATGAAAGGCTGCAGGAACACTTCAACCTGATTGTGTTCAACCGCATTCTCAAGAGCTCTTTTGATCGATGCCTTATCTACGTAATCATCTAATTCCTTGTCCGAGATTCTCAGAAGTTCACCCATGTTCTCATTATCAGCCCTATCCATAGCTGTCATAAGTGTACTGAGTAGATAATCAGAAGATGCGACTGCTCCACTTAAAGATACACTCGTAAATGCAGGCTCAAGATAGAGCTCTAAATTATCAGCTGTCCATGGGTGCCTGAATCTGTCCCTGATCGTATCTACAACCATCTCTTCATCAAGTTCGGGACTCCCCACCAGGAAGAATCTTCCGTTTCTGTAGTAAAAAACATTACATTCAGGAAACGTATTTGTCAGATACATGCTGATCAGAGTAATGCCCTGATCAAGCTGCCTTCCGCCATATATATCCCTCATTTCCATGTAATTATGGATAGCCATTCCTACTATTTTGTGCTTAAGCCGTCCATTGTGTTCCTCAAAATAATCCCTGAAAGCCTTGCTGTTGAACACTCCACCTCTGGATTCCAGATAGAACTCAGGATTTCCGAATGCCAGATACAGGATTATTATGGCAATGAGGCAACAACTGTCCATTATAAGGTACTGTGGGAACACCTTTCTTAAGATGATTCCCGCCCAAAGCACAAGATTATAAAGAAGCATGCTGTAAAAATGCCGTCTTCTTAATGAATGTCTGTATCTGATTGTAACAAAGGAAGAAAGTGCCAGATAAAAATATGTCACATAGTATATAAGAAAATAAAAAGGCCCACTGTGATAAGTTTTATCATTAAGATCAAACATAAGCCCTGTCCACGGACTTATAACCGCAAATACAAATGCAATTACAAAGGGAATGCTGACAATAGTCGTCTTTACCTTTTCATCCCTGCGTCTGTAGACTATAGCTGTATACTCAAAAAAGGCAAGAGATCTCAAAAAGAAAAATGCAAAATAAGAAACATTCAGAAGATAAGTGATAAACAGACCTGCTTCTGAAACATTACTGTCTGCCCAACTCGACGTTATGTCAAAGAATAATACAGCAAATTCCAACCACAGAAGGCGCAGAAAAGCTTTATTGATCTTGACAGAAAGTCTGGGCAGCGAAAAATAGAATATCAGAATGATAAGTAGTATAAAAAAACTATGTAGTGCATAGCCGTAATTCCACATACTATTCCTCAATACTTCTTTGTTTACGCGTCAATAGTTAATATAATTTTAACCAATTATTGACGTTATTACAATCCAATTAAGTATTAAGAGTTTATGAATAAACATTATGATTACAAAACGTCTTTAATGGCAGCAAGAAGATCACTGTACTCTTCAAAGGCCTGCAGATGAGGATAATCCTCTTTTATCTTGTCAGTTGTCCTGAATAAATATCCATTTTTAGAGGCCTCGATCATAGCAAGATCGTTGTAGCTGTCTCCACTTGCGATAGTATCATAACCTATAGACTGAAGGGCTTTAACCGTTGCATACTTGGAATTCTCAATCCTCATCTTAAAGCCTGTGATCTCTCCGTTATCAGCAACCTCAAGGCTGTTGCAGAAAATCGTGGGCCATCCCAGCTTCTCCATAAGAGGAGTTGCAAACTGTGTGAAGGTATCACTTATGATGATAACCTGTGTAAGGCTTCTGAGCTCATCCAAAAACTCTTTAGCTCCGGGAAGAGGATCAATTGTCCTTATGGTATCCTGGATTTCTTTGAGTCCCAGGCCATGCTCCTTAAGAATTCCGATACGCCATTTCATAAGCTTGTCATAATCGGGTTCATCCCTTGTGGTCCTCTTAAGCTCCGGTATTCCGCTGGCCTTAGAGAAAGCAATCCATATCTCCGGTACAAGTACTCCTTCAAGATCAAGACAAACTATGTTCATGGTAAAATCCCCTTTTCTTCTATCTTTTTACAAATCCCGTTTAGTTTAACACATTAAAGCGGCAAAGGCAACGGCAAATTATTCCTCTATGGCCCTCAGGATAAATTCAGCAAGACCGTCATGATCATTGTCAAATCTGGTTATGACATCCGCAGACTCTTTTACCATATCGGTACCGTTTATCATGGCAATACCGCATCCGGCCGCTTCTATCATTGAAATGTCATTCTGCTCATCTCCGGCTGCGTAGGTGTTCCTCTCATCAACCCCAAGGATTTTTGCAAGTCTTTTGACTGCGCTGCCCTTTCCCGCCTCGGAAGGGAATATCTCCATATAATTAGGATTTGAATATAAAAGAGTAAGTCTGTCCCCCACCATGTCCTGAAGGGCATTCTTAAATCTCTCCTGCTTTTGCCTGTCATGAAGCTCAATTGCTATCATCTTGGACGGTGGCTGCTTCAAATAGGCCATCACGTCGTCAGTGACGATGAGCGGAGTCTTGATGACTCTTCTGTAATACTTCATGCATTCATTGTCATGCCTTGAAAGAATATGGTCCTCGTTATAGGTATGGCAATGCATATCGTATCTTTCAGCAAGATCAAGGATATCGTCAACAAGTTCCAGCGGAACTCCGGTCTTGTAGACGTATTTCTGCTCATCCACACTGTATATCTCTGTTCCGTTTGAGCCGCACAAAAAACTTCCCTTGAAATCAAGACCAAGTCCATCATAAACTGCCTTAGCGCTGTCTATGGCCCTTCCCGTATTTATACAAAAATAATGCCCTGAATCAGTGAATCTCTTCAGGGCATCCAAAGTATTCGGTGTTATCTTTTTTTCTGAATTAAGGAGCGTCCCATCCAGATCAAAAAAGAATATCTTTCTTTTCATTTTATCCCTCTACTATTAAGTACCTGCCGTCTCCGATGTCAAACACCTCGTCAGCATCAAGAACATTGCCACCCTCAGTGTCAACGCCGGATTCCTCAAAGTATTCCTCTACCTCTTCTACTCCTTCCACGACTACAGCCATGCAGTCTTCAAGAAAAGCTTCAGCTTCTTCTTCATTGGATGCAACATCCTCAGGAAACAGCTGCCCCTGATTTTCAAGAAAACATCTGATTACAGCTTCATCATACTCATGCATAAAAAATCCTCCATAACCCTACAATAATCCTTGCTCTTTGAGTTCTTTATAAAGCCTTGCCACAGGAAGTCCCACTACATTATAGTAATCACCCTTAATACCGGTAATAAACCTTGCAAAAAGTCCCTGGATCCCATAGGCCCCGGCTTTGTCATCGCACTCTCCGCTGGCGACATACCAGTCTATTTCGTCAGATGACAATTCAGCCACATGAACATCAGTACATTCTGAAAAGGTAGAGCTCTTACATTCTCCGCCACTTGCCCAGAAAATACTGACTCCTGTATATACGCTGTGGACTTTGCCCGAGAGCATTTCCACCATCATTGCGGCGTCTCTTCTGTCTGAAGGTTTACCAAGTATCTTATGATTATATGATACAACGGTGTCTGCGCCGATTACAACAAGTCCGTCCGTTTCATTCGTAAAAGTTTTGTTAAATATTTCAGAAGCCTTCTGAAATGAAAGCTCCTCTACGATTTCTGAAGGAAGTTCCCTTGTCATAACTTCCTCTGAAACCGCAGGTATTATCTCAAATTCCGGTATGATCTTACAAAGAAGCTCCTTTCTTCTTGGTGAGCCGGAAGCAAGTATATATCGCACTGTCTTAATTCCCCTATCTTTTTGTTATGCCTTTGGATTCATCTCCGGTATAAAAACTCTGCTGCTGCCGGGATCACGCTTTAGCACTGCCTCCACAGCCTCATCACCAAATACCATCTGAGAATTTACTCTCTCGGCATCCTTCGAAAGTTTACCTGAAATCTTTTCATATTCTCCCTTGTCGTTCATAATGTGAGCCTTCTCGGTATCCTTAAGTTCCACATCAAGAATATGCCAGAGCTTCTCCCTTAGGGATGCATCTTCAACAGGGAAAAGAATCTCAACCCTGCGCTCTAAGTTTCTTGGCATCCAGTCGGCACTTGATGCATACAGCTCAGGACTTCCGCCATTCTCAAAATAGAATATCCTGCTGTGTTCCAAAAAATTTCCCACAATGGATCTTACTGTGATATTCTCACTTACACCCTCAACTCCGGCGCGCAGACAACATATTCCCCTGACTATCAGATCTATCTTGACTCCGGCACTGCTTGCCCTGTAGAGCTCTGCAATTACATCCTTGTGGCATATGGCATTCATCTTGGCGACGATTCTTGCCCTCTCTCCCATTCTGGCGTGCTCTTCCTCTCTCTTTATCAGATCGATGATCCTGTCCTTAAGCCACAGAGGAGCTATTGCCAGTTTGTTCCATCCAAGAGGCTCACTGTAACCTGAGAGCATGTTGAATACAGCGGTAGCATCCTCACCAAATGCCGGAGCACAGGTAAAGAGACCTACATCGGTGTACTGCTTGGCTGTGGAATCGTTGTAGTTACCTGTTCCAAGGTGAACGTATCTCTTGATTCCGTCCTCTTCACGCCTTACAACCAGTGTGATCTTACAGTGGGTCTTTAGTCCGACAAGGCCGTATATTACATGACATCCGGCTTTCTCAAGCATCCTGGCCCAGACGATGTTATTCTCCTCATCAAACCTTGCCTTAAGTTCAACCAGAACCGTTACCTGCTTGCCGTTATCGGCTGCCTTGGCCAGAGCTGCAATGATCGGTGAATTACCGCTGACTCTGTAGAGCGTCTGTTTTATGGCAAGAACATCAGGGTCAACAGCTGCAGTCTCGACGAATTTCACCACGTTCTCAAAGGTCTGATAAGGGTGATGCATCAGGATATCACCCTTGGAGATCACATCAAAGATGTTCTCTCCTCCCTCAAATTCCGGAACGCTCTGAGGAGGATAATAGCTGTGTTCCTTGAGATCATCAAAGCCTTCAAGCTTGTACATCTTCATAAGGAATGTCAGATCAATTGGACCTTCTATGCTGTAAATTTCATTGTCTTCCACTTCAAGCTCGGAAGCGATCTTCTTAAGGAGCTTTTCATCGATTCCCTTTTCAACCTCAAGTCTGATGGCCTGACCCCATTGACGACGCTTTATCTGCTTCTCGATCTCTTTTAAAAGATCTTCCGCTTCGTCCTCATCAATCGAGAGATCGGCATTTCTTCCGACTCTGTAAGCCGAGCAGGTAAGTACGTCATAATTTAAAAAGAGCTTGTGCATGTTTCTGAGGATTATCTTCTCAAGAAGTATTACCTTCCTGAGCCCTTCCCCTTCATCCCTGGCAGGGATCTCGAGGATCCTTGGAAGAACATCCGGAACCTGAACCGTGGCAAAATCAATCTCGTCGCTGTCCTCTTTTTTCTTGAGAAGAGCTGCAATGTTCAGGGACTTGTTCCTTATAAGCGGAAAAGGTCTTGATGAGTCAACTGCCATGGGCGTAAGAACCGGATACACATACTCATCAAAGTATCTGTCCACATACTCAAGATCCCTGTCTGTAAGATCTTCGCCACCTGAAACTTCAAGGCCCTGCTCCAGTAAAAGAGGTACCAGCTGTCCGTTGTAAATCTCATACTGCTTGTCCACAAACTTATGAACCGCATCAAGAACCTTTTCAAGCTGTTCACCTGCTGTCATACCTGCAATATCGGGCTTCTTGTAGCCTGCATTTATCATGTCTTTCAGCGAAGCCACCCTTACCATGAAGAATTCATCGAGATTGCTGGCTGATATACTAAGGAACTTAAGTCTTTCAAAAAGCGGATTGGACTTATCCTCAGCCTCGGAAAGAACTCTTGAGTTGAACTGAAGCCAGCTGAGCTCACGGTTTATATATAGTTTTGGATTTTCAAAATCGATGGTTGCTTTGTTTTTTGCCATTTGCCACTCCTCACATCATTTTCTTTTGCTTGATGACAGGCTTTATGCCGAATACTTCTTCAAAGAAAGCCGCCCTGTTGGTAAAGAGTCCCTTCTCCAAAGTTATGTCTGCTCTGGTATCGATGTTTATGATAAGCTGTTTGTCCTTGACAGTGACCTTGACGTCCTTGAACTTCTGTTTGTGAGTTCTGTCAAGGCCGTTGGCAACTCTAAGGATTGCCGTGAGCTTGGCAACTATCAGGTACTCATCCTGTGAAAAGCCCTCAAGGTAAGGACTCTTGCTGCCGAAGTGGTCAAACTCTTCGTGGTTATATCTGACAACATTTGCCACAATAGTCCTCTCTTTGTGGGAAAGACCTATTATCTCAGTGGACATGATGATGTTATAGGAACAGTCTCCGAGGTTCACCATGCTTATATACTTACCGCAGTCGTGAAGCATGGTTGCCACCTGCAATAAAAGGCGCTCCCTCCTTGAAAGTCCATGGATCTTCCTGGTGTTGTCAAATATTTCTACAGCTATCTTCTGCAGAGTTTCGCGCCTTGACTTACTTCCCATGTATCTCTTGGAGATATTCTGCGCGCAGGAAATTATATCGTGTTCGAAATCGTGTGGCGATTTGATAAAGTTCTTTTTCTCAGCATACTCATATGCTATACCATCGCAGAGCGTAACGCCCGGAGCCCACAGATTCTCTGCGTTTGTGATGTCCATGATGCACTTGATAAGGATGGAAGACACATACAAAAGCGGAATGCTTTCCTCGGGGATGTCCAGTCTTTTAGCCACCTGTCTTGCATTGATATCAGTGGCATTTTCAAGAAACCGGCTGTACTCCTTGTTGGACGCATATCCCACAAGTCCATCTTCAGTCTTGATTCTTCTAAGTATTGGCGATACATAGTCATCGATGATGATCAGATTCTCAACTCTCCTGTCCTTTAAGTACATCTTGGAAAAGACAGCAAGCTGCGTATTTACAAGCTCTGAAATAAGCTCCGAGTATTTTCTTCTTGTGGCATGTACCGTCTGCATGATGGCATAGAGCCTCAGGACACCTGTTTTAAGGTTCTGGGTTGCTATAAGGGCATCCTTCTCAAACAGCGATATCTGGATACTTCCACCGCCTATATCAATAATGGCTGTTGGCTTTTTGATAACCTCACGGAACTGCTCATTCTTAAGGGCGATGGACTTATAGTCAAGAAATCTCTGCTCAGAGTTACTAAGAACATCAATCTGCAGGTGCGTTCTCTGTCTGATAAGTTCCTGCAGGATCACAATGTCCTTGGTCTCCCTGATGGCACTGGTTCCATAAGCCTTATAGTGCGTCGCGCCATACTCCTTCATTTTCAGTCTGAACTCTGACAGGATCCTGATCATCTCATCTACATGGCTGCTGCTTATGGTTCCCGTGGCATAGGTCTCCGTTCCCAGATCCATACGGTGTCTGACGTGATCAAGCTCTTTAACGCCGTTCTTGTGATCCAGTTCAAAGATCTTCATCGCCATTTCATATGAGCCAACATCTATTGCTGCAAAAACTTCACCGGTCATATTCGCTCCTTAAAAACTTCTTTAGTAGTTTCCGAGAATCTTCATCATTTTGGCTTCTTCTCTGAGTCCTCGCAGGGCGTTCTTTACTGCGCTGTCCTCAAGATTCCCGTCAAAGTCGATAAAAAATCTGTACTCCCAGTTCCTGTCTTCTATGGGCCTTGACTCTATCTTGGTCATGTTAAGACCGTTATAGATAAAGTGAGACATGATGTGATACAAAGATCCTGCCTCATGGGGTATCTCGAGGCACAGGCTTATCTTGCCTGCCCCCTTAAGGAATACTTTCTGATTTGTAACAACAATAAATCTTGTGGAGTTGGACTCCGCCTGATTTATAGCTTCTTTTATGATCTCAAGGCCGTAGACTTCTCCGGCCCTCCTACTTGCTATCGCCGCCTGGGTCTTGTCTTTATCCTCCGCAACCTTCCTGGCTGCAAAAGCATTGTTCTTCATACTTATCTGCCTGATATCAGCGTGCTCAGTAAGGAATCTTGCTGACTGCATAAGCGACTGGGGATGCGAATAAACTGTTGTTATATCCTCAAGCTTAGCTCCCGGAACACCAAGAAGGCAGTGTTTGATGTCTATTATCTGCTCCCCCACAATGTAGTTCTCATACTCTGTAAGAAGGTCATATACCTCACTTACAATGCCTGCCGTGGAATTCTCAATGGGAAGAACCGCATAATCGGCGCTCCCGTCCTCTAACGCTCCGAAGGCATCCCTGAATGTATCCACATGAAAGCTGTTGACATCTCTGCCAAAAAACCTGATCGTGGCTTCCTCGGAATAAGCACCCTCCGCTCCCTGGTAGCACACTCTTTTCGCTGAGTCTGTAAGTGAATCTATCTGGATAAACGGAAGTCGCAGCGATGCACCCTGCTCAGAGAGTTTCTGATACTGGAGCTTTCTTGACATTGACATTATCTGGGAAAAGAGCTCTTCAACTCCGATTCTGTTAAAGTCAGAATGGGTAAGCCCCTTTACTGTCTTTATCTTCTCTAGTTCTCTCTCCCTATCATAAACTTTTTTGCCGTTTGCTATCTTGTAATCTGCTATTGCTGAAGAGACTTCCATCCTCTTTTCGTACAATTCAACCAGGGATGAATCGATCTCATCTATCTGTTTCCTAAGGTCCTTTAAGTCCAAGTGCCTGCTCCTCCGTCTTTACTTAACATAATTATACATGATTAATGATATACAAATTACGACTTGATAGCAAGAAGACACAAGAGATATAATAAAGAGCGGAGGGGAAAACATGAACAAGAAATTCGCACTGTTTTTCATATTGATGCTTCTGATCATTTCAGGTGCTCTAACTCTCTATTTTATCGACAAACACGTTCCCATGAGTCCCACCGATTCCGGTAACACTCCAGGTAATATGCAAAACGGTGGTCTGTTTTTTGAAATGGACGACAAAGTTTATTTTTCAAATGCTTCTGACGATGGCTGCCTCTATTCCATGAACGTTGATGAGACCAGTCCCAAACGTCTCACCAGCATGGGCGCCAAATATATAAGCGGAGCAAACGGATATCTTTATTTCTATATGGATTCCACCAGCAAATCCTCCAAGGTAACAGGTCTTGGAGCAGCCACCAGACAGTACGGAATCTATCGCTGCAAGACTTCCGGCCGCGATCAGGTTTGTCTTGTCAGAGACTTCTGCGGAGAGACTCAGCTCTGCGGGGAGTATCTCTATTATCAGATCAAGGACGCAAGCGGAGGAACTCTTCACAAGATAAAGTGCAACAAGAAAGACAATACCAAGGTGGCGGATGAACTCATTTCTCCGATGTGTTACGACAATGGTATTATCTACTACACAGGAGTTACCAACGATCATGATATCCATGCACTTCTCACAAGAGATGGCGATATTTCAACTCCTGTAGTAAGCGGATCTTATTTCTTCCCTGTAGTTCAGGACGGATATCTTTATTATCTCAATGGCACCTCCAACTACAGCATTTGGAGGACCAATCTCACCACCGGAGAACAGCAGCTGGTTACAGCAGACAGATGTGACTGCTTCACCATGGACAGGAATCACATCTATTACTCCTATTCCAATGCCATGAATCCATCTCTTCGCAGATGTGATCTCGACGGCAGCAATAAACTTGTTTTATTCGAAGGCGTTGTCAACAGTATTAATGTGACAAGCCGTTATATCTATTTCAAGCAGTTTGGTAACGATGATGTTTATTTTCACATTCCTGTAGATCTGTCGGCGCCGGCGTCGACGTTTGCAGTCATATCGGATTAATGGCTTAAGCGCGTATTCTCTTTTTCAGGATACGCGCTTACATTAAATATAAAAATAATAGGGAGAGAGTATGAACAAATTAAGACACATGATGAATCCTCTGGACTTTTCTGTAGAGGAGCTGGAAGAGCTTTTTGATCTGGCGGGAGAAATCGAAAAGGATATGGACAGCTATGCCCACAAATGCGATGGCAAGATCCTTGCCACATGTTTCTATGAGCCAAGTACAAGAACAAGGCTTTCTTTTGAGACCGCAATGCTGCGTCTTGGTGGCAAAACCCTGGGCTTTGCGGATGCTTCTAATTCATCGGCAGCCAAGGGCGAGAGCGTAGCCGATACAATAAGGGTAATCTCCTGCTTTGCTGATATCTGCGCCATGAGACATCCCAAGGAAGGTGCTCCGATGGTTGCAGCAACAAAGTCAAGCATTCCTGTGATCAACGCAGGCGACGGCGGACATCAGCACCCGACACAGACTCTTACAGACCTTCTGACTATAAGATCTTTATATGGCAAACTGGGAGATTTCACAATTGGTCTTTGCGGAGATCTTAAGTTTGGCAGAACCGTTCACTCACTCATAAATGCCCTCAGCAGATACGAGGGAATCAGGTTTATCTTCATTTCACCAAAAGAACTGAGAGTTCCTGATTACATCACCGAGATGCTGACCCAGAAGAACATCCCCTACGAAGAAGTAATAAAGCTGGAAGATGTTATGCCTCAGCTTGACTTCCTCTACATGACAAGAGTTCAGAAGGAACGTTTCTTCAACGAGGAAGACTACATCAGATTGAAGGACTTCTACATACTGAACAAAGAGAAAATGGCCAAGGCAAAAGTGAATATGTATATCCTCCACCCTCTCCCAAGGGTTAATGAGATATCCGTTGAAATAGATGATGACCCAAGAGCTGCATACTTCAAGCAGGTACAATACGGCCTCTACGTCAGAATGGCACTTATACTCACACTACTCAATATCAAATAAAAATCCGGAGGAATAACTAATGCTTAACATAGGAAAAATAGAGGAAGGCTTTGTTCTTGACCACATACAGGCAGGCAAGAGCATGCAGATATACAGACATCTTGGTCTTGATAAACTGGATTCCACAGTTGCCATAATCAAGAATGCCAAGAGTCAGGCAATGGGCAAAAAAGACATCTTAAAAATTGAATGTGATATCGATTCACTGGACCTTGATGTCCTCTCCTTCATCGATCACAACATCACAGTCAATGTAATCAAAGACGGTGAGATCATCGAAAAAAGATCTCTCGTTCTCCCCAAAGAGATCACAGGAGTTATCAGATGCCACAATCCACGATGTATCTCCTCCATCGAGCAGGAACTTCCACAGATCTTCTATCTTGCCGATGAAGAAAAAGAGATCTATCGCTGCAAGTACTGTGATGAGAAATACTCTGAGAGCACAATAGATAAACTTTAATGATGCAACGCAAAAAAGCGCCGGCTTCGGAATTCCAAAGCCGGTGCTTTTTAATGCTTTTCTTTATTTACTTGATGTAACCGTTTTGTCTGTTGTAAATATCCTCACGGTTCTTCTCACGACGCTTTTCCTCACCCCTTAGCATCTCCTGCATATAAGGATTGTCGTTGGACCCCGAGACAGACAGAGGTCTTGTCTCATTGTTGATGTAGATGTCCTTTGAAGATTTTCCAAACATAGTAACACCTCCCCAGGTATTATATAGTCACTTATATTATATCATATTTGGATGTTGTGAAGTATCTCAACTACTATTAAATGCGGATTGCTCCGCTTACGCTCTCTCAATCCTCAATAAACCCGGACTTGCTTTTACCTATTATCGGACTAGATGCAATAATTAAAGTGTTTAATCCGATGTTTTTTTATCAATTTCGGAAAATTTGAAATGACGAATAATGGAAAATCGGACTATGATACTTATAGTTGTCGCTTAGTCCGATTCTTTGAATGAAATATTAATAAAATCGTAATAAAAACAGCTTTCTTATCGGACGTGTGATTATTTAGTGTAAAGTTAGTCCGATAATTATGTATCTGATCAATGTGAAAAACCATTTTTTTACAAAAAAGTCGGACTAAATAAGATTTTGAGAGTCTCAGGCCGATGATGGTCCGTGAAATTCAATGCTGTTAATAGATTTCAATGATACCCCATAAAGTAAAGATATCACAATATACTTTGTCTACAGTCTGGCTCACGGATCACTGTCCGTGAGTTTTTTTGTTGTAATATGATTTCATACATCTTTTAGGTTTATTTCCTGTGAAGTGGTGTAACATATATATTGTTGTGATTATTTCGAGGAGGAATGTGTTATGAAAAGAAAACTTGTATTAGCTATGGCATGCTGCATGGTACTTGGTCTTGCTGGCTGTAGTTCTGAGGATAGCACAGAAAGCGAGGCTCAGAACGGACTTCAGGTGGAGGAAGTCCCTGCTGCTGAAACATCTCAGCCAGAACAGGAACCTGCAAAAGAAACTACAGATGCATCACAGGATTCTGACAAGACTGAAAATGCAGAAAAGGTCGAAAAGGCAGACCTTATCACAGAGGATCAGGCATGTGAAGCAGTTAAGAAATACTGCATTGAGGAATTCCCTGATCTTGCTGACATGGTTGATTCCGATGAATACACCATTTACTGGGAAGCGTCAACAACTGAAGATGGCGAAATCTGCGTTCTCTACAGGGCATATACCGGAGCTCTTATCCGTTACTATGTAAATCCTGAAACCGGCGATACCTATGTGACAGAGCAGGTTCCGGGCATTATCGATGACGAACAGAAAACGGATGAAACTCTTAATGTAAAAGACTATATAGAATAACGCATAAATACTCATTTTTCCTTTCAACAATTCTTGACTAACACGCTTTAAAGCGTTACAGTATTAAATAGAATGTTTGTTGGAGGGAGAATTTTATGATTATCAAAGCACTGTTACTGGTGGTGTTCTTTGCTGTGATGTTGACAATCGGCTTCATCTGCAGAAAGAACTCCACTGATGTCAATGGTTTCGTTTTGGGCGGAAGATCTGTTGGCCCCTGGGTTACAGCTTTTGCATACGGAACATCTTATTTTTCAGCGGTTATCTTCGTCGGTTATGCCGGACAGTTCGGATGGAAATATGGAATAGCATCCACCTGGGTCGGAATCGGAAATGCCCTTATCGGATCGCTTCTGGCATGGGTAATCTTAGGGCGTAGGACCAGGATCATGACCCAGCATCTTAATTCCGCTACAATGCCTCAGTTCTTTGCAGCAAGATTTGGTGGAAGATCTCTTAAGATAGCAGCGTCTATCATTACCTTTATATTCCTGATCCCGTATACAGCATCACTGTATAACGGCCTTTCAAGACTTTTTGGTATGGCTTTTAACATCGACTATTCAATCTGCGTTATTGTTATGGCTGTTCTCACCGGAGTTTACGTTATTGCCGGCGGATACATGGCTACCGCCATCAACGATTTCATTCAGGGTATCATCATGCTGATCGGTATCTGCGCAGTTATTTTATCCGTTCTTAACAGCCAGGGCGGATTTATTGCAGCACTCGATGGCCTTGCAAGGATAAGCGATGAGAGTGTTTCAACAACACCCGGTATATTCGCATCTTTCTTTGGCCCTGATCCGCTTAACCTGCTTGGTGTAGTACTTCTTACATCTCTGGGTACATGGGGACTTCCTCAGATGGTTCAGAAGTTCTATGCGATAAAGAGTGAGAGAGCAATCTCCAAGGGAACCATAGTTTCGACATTCTTCGCGTTTGTAGTAGCCGGCGGATGCTACTTCCTCGGCGGCTTTGGAAGGCTCTTTTCCGATAAGGTTGATATCGCAAACGGAGGATACGACTCAATTATTCCTACAATGCTTTCAGGTATGCCGGATCTGCTCATTGCGGTTGTGGTTGTCCTTGTTCTTTCAGCATCCATGTCAACCCTCTCATCACTGGTTCTTACCAGCAGTTCAACTCTGACCCTGGATCTTCTTAAGGGCCATGTTTACAAAGAAATGGATGAAAAGAAGCAGCTCCTTATCATGAGAGCTCTCATAATTGTATTCGTTGCCATCTCAGTTGTTATTGCTATCATTCAGTACAAGCAGAACGTGACCTTTATTGCTCAGCTCATGGGTGTTTCGTGGGGAGCACTGGCAGGCGCATTCCTTGCACCTTTCCTCTATGGACTGTACTGGAGAGGCACAACCAAGGTTGCTGTCTGGGTTAATTTCGTATTCTCAACAGTTGTGATGCTGGCTAACATGATGGTAAGAAGCAGCTTCCCTAAGCTTCTTCAGTCACCTATCAACGCCGGTGCATTCTGCATGCTGGCAGGACTTGTTATTGTTCCTGTGATATCTCTTTTCACAAAGAGACCGGATGCTGCGCTTGTGGATGGAGCCTTTGCTTGCTACAACAAGGAAGTTATGGTTCATCAGAGCACGTCACTTTCAGACGACGAGGAGTAATACAAATACAACATGGTGATAGATATTCACACACATACATTTCCGGATAGGATTGCTGCCGGAGCATTAGATACTCTGAGCAGGGAAGCACATATAATACCTCATACAGATGGGACAATCAGCGGGCTACTCTCTTCCATGGACGATGCTGACATTGATGTCGCAGTGGTGGTTCCTGTGGCGACAGATCCGTCACAAGTGGTGAAAGTCAATGATTCATCGCTAAGGAACAATGAGAAGTACTTCGATGGTCATGAATCCGGAAAAAGAAGAGTTCTATCCTTTGGCTGCATCCATCCCGAGTTTGAGGATTATCGAGCTGAGCTCAGAAGGATTGCAGAACATGGAATCAAAGGTATCAAGCTTCATCCTGTTTATCAGAAATGTGATATAGATGATGTGAAGTTCCTTCGCATCATTGATTGTGCAGCGGAGAACGGGCTTATTGTCATTACGCATGCGGGAATAGATATAGGATTTCCGGGTGTCGTGCATTGTTCGCCGCAGATGTGCAGAAATGTATGGGATAAGATTGGTGATTTTAAATTCATCCTTGCCCACATGGGTGGATGGACTAACTGGGATGAGGTTCCGGGTCTTTTGGCCGATACCGGAGTGTATCTTGATACATCCTTTTCTTCTGAATATATTGAGCCAAATGGGGATGGATACTGGGACGACAAAGATACGAGGATGATGGACGAAGATCAGTACATGGAGATCATAAGAGCATTTGGTGTGGAGCGCATTTTATTTGGCTCCGACAGCCCCTGGACTGACCAAAAAAAGAGCAGGCAGTTTATTGAAAAACTGCCTTTATCTGAGAGCGAGCTAAAACTTGTTCTTGGTGGTAATGCAGAAAAATTAATATTTTAAGCGTGCTATAATGGTGACTGTACTAAAGCAATGAGGAGAAATGTCTATGAACAGAAAACTTGTAGCTATGATCACAGCCACATCACTTATAGCAGTATCGTTATCAGCCTGCGGCAAGAATACTGCAGATACAGATAATGCACCTGAGAGTGCCACAGCAGAGAGCAGCATTGAGGGTGCAGAAGGCAGCACAGAGGCCTCAAATGAAGGCGAGAGCATTTCCGATGAAACCCAAGAAGATAAGCCCATCACGATCGTGACTCACCCCGTAAGCTGTGAGGTTTCGGGAAAAGAGGCTGCTAACGGCAGCTACCCTGAAATTGTGATGACTCCGGAGTTTTCAGGCCAGTACTTAAATCTCTTTTCCGAAGTCTATGATCTTAACGCATATTGGAAAGACTCAGTTAAATACAGCGTCGGTGAGTACGGCTACTATCAGATGGACAGTGGCGAGCCGATTGAGAATCCATACTCATCTGAGATTACGGCAGATGTAGTAAGGGCGGACGATGCGCTCTTTTCCGTTATGGTAAGTTACTATGACTACTCCGGCGGAGCCCATCCGAATCACAGCACAGGTTCTGTCAATATTGATCCTGCCACCGGCAAAACGCTTGAGATTAAAGAGGTTATTAATGACAGCGCCGCTGCGGCCAAGGCAATCAAGGATGAGCTATACGCCGCATACCCTGATCTTGTAAGTGAGTTTGATTCCTTCATCTATCTTGAGGAGGGCGAAACCATTCTTGATGTTTATGAAGCCAAGCTTGACAATGATCTCTACACCTGGACCATTGATTCAGAGGGCATGAGAGTCTACTTTTCACCCTACGAAATGGCATCATACGCTGCCGGATATCAGGAGATTCTTTTACCGTTTGATAAATATCCTGATCTGATAAAGGCTGAGTATATTCCGACAAGTGACCTTGACAAAGAGGCCATGGTGGGAACAAGAGAGACTGAAAAAGAGATGGTTACTGCTTCTGAGCCTCACTATGAGGAGGATGAAAACGGCTAATTCCACGCAGTGAACAATGAGGGCAGCATACAACACGGCTTACGAGTTCAAGATATCGACTTATTAAAAATATTATTGTTTTTTAATACATTTAGCATTCCAAATAACGTACAATTTTAGTGTGGATTACTATGTGAACTGCTGCGCCAAAATGGATTTATTAGGCGTATAAACGGAGAAAATACGTGGGATATTGGATTGCTGTAGTAGATGATGATGCATTACTGCTCAGAAGCGCAAAGAACCTTCTTGAAGGATACGCTATGCGCGTTAGTTGTCTGCGCTCCGGGCCTGCACTTTTAAAATTCATAGAAAATAATACACCGGATCTGGTAATCCTGGATATTCTCATGCCTGATATGGATGGATTTGAAACATTCCATGCACTCAGGGAGCTTGAGGAGAAACTGGGAAGAAATACCACTCCGGTGATTTTTTTGTCCGGAGATAATGACTCAGCTACCGAGAGGCGAGGCCTTAGGGACGGAGCATCGGATTTTGTAAGGAAACCGATTGATAAGGAAATCCTTATAAACCGTATCTTCAAAACGATCGAAAGTTACAAGACTATAGAGATACTTACTGAAAAAGCGACTTTGGATAAACTGACCGGCTTTATGAACAAAGCCAGCGGAACAGAAAAGATAGCAGAGATGTGCCTTGACCATACCGGTGCACTCATGCTCTTTGACCTGGACAATTTCAAACTGGTCAATGATATCTACGGTCATGACATGGGAGATGAGGTGCTGATCGCCTTTTCTGAGATACTGAAGCATAACACCAGAGATGAGGATGTCATAAGCAGGATAGGCGGAGATGAATTCCTGGGATTCTTTAGCGGAGTAACTTCCGAAGTTGCCGTTAAGAGCCTGACAGGCAGACTTAATGTGCAGATTATCAGCAGATGTATTGGGCTGATGGGGGATGACTTTGATCTGCCGATAGGCATCTCGGTAGGCGCAGCCTTTGTTCCAAAGCATACGAGAGATTACACGACGCTTTTTAAATGTGCAGACACTGCTATGTACAGGGCAAAAGAGAGCGGAAAACACGGAGCTCAGATATATAATGAGGAACTTGCGGTCAAAGAGTCTGAGAGCAGGAACGATCTGGCTGCTGATCTTGCAAGAATAAGCCTGATCATGGAAGAGAGAAATGAAGCAGACGGTGCAATGGTCATCGGAAAAGAAGCCTTTTACCAGATGTATCAGTTTTCAATACGCTTTATCCGCAGGTACAAAAAAGGTGCGGCCAAAATGCTCTTTAACCTCTCAGTCGGTGAAGACGACAGCTTGTCAGATCTTTCGTCCAGATTCATTGAAATGCTCAGAAAAAAGCTGAGAATAAGCGATGTCATTGTACAGATTAAGTCAGACCAGGTTTTAGTATTTCTTCCGATCATCACCAAAGATGAGACAGAGATTGTCGTAAAGCGAATAGAAGAGTCTTTTGCTGAGATCGATATAGGATCGGCAAAAATGGAGTATGTAACTGAACACATATCTTGTGATGTTAATGAGGAATAATGATGAACCAGAGAAATAACGAGAGATTTATCATTCTGATAATATCCATCGGATGTATGGGACTTTCAATCGAAAGTATTCTGCTGGGATGGGAATTCTGGGTTCCGCCGCTGATTCTTGCCGGAGCCGTAATAGTCTGGGGAATGCATATTTCCGGGAATCCTGAATACAAGCTCAGGCAGCTTGCGTATCTTGGTTATGTGATGCTGCTTGTGTTTTATCATGGTGTGCACGGAAGCTCATATTATGATGTCGCAATAGTAATTGTTCTTGCTATGGCGTTGCTTACGCTGTTTGACCGCGTTTATTTATTAAATATGCTTTTCGGAGAGTACTGGGTTATTCTTGTCATCCAGCTCTTTATTGTAAGCAAAGAGCATAATGTTGTCTTCGATGTTGTCAATATATCCAGATTATTCCTCCATATGATTATAGTTTTTATGGTCTATTTTATCTGCGTGAAACTTGTCAGGGACAAGATTGATATGGATAACAGCGACGCTGAAAAAGAAGCGCGAATAGAGGCCGTAGATGCTGATATGGAGGACTTTCTTTCTAATATATCCCATGAGCTTAGAACGCCCGTAAACGTCGTTCTCGGAATGAGTGAGATACAGCTCAAAAAGAATCTTGGCGAAGAAGCCTTTTCAATAAAACAGGCGGGAACCAAGCTGGCTTATCAGATTGAAGATATCCAGGATTACACTGAATGCAAACGTGACAACATCATTCTTGAAGAGGATGAATACACATGCACGTCACTTATAAATGATGTGGTTGTGGAATTCAGGCTTCATGAAAATGAAAGAAAGCTGGAACTCGTTGTCGATGTTGATCCCAAGGTCCCGGTAAAGATGAGGGGGGACGTAAAAAAGCTTCATAAGATATTCAGGCATCTGTTGGATAACGCTGTCAAGTTCACCAGGAAGGGCGGAATCCATGTCAGGGTATTTGCTGAGAATACTGATTATGGCGTAAATCTTTGCATTGAAGTTACGGATACAGGCATAGGTATTGATCGTAAATCCATAGCAATGGTATCTGAGAGCATGTATCAGGTTAATAAAAAGAGAAATCGCAGTTCGGGAGGGATTGGACTGGGACTGTACATAGTCTATGGATTTGCGCATAGCATGGGAGGCTTTGTCAAGATTGAGAGCATGCCAAAAAACGGAACCACAGTCAGGGTGACAATCCCTCAGAAAGTAGTGGATGGTTCCCCGTGCATGTCTTTGGATGAGAATTACAGCGGTGACATAATATTCCATTCGCGGTCTGAGAAGTTTAAAGTTCCCAAGGTGCGTGAATTCTATAAGGAGATGGCTATGAATCTTGCGTCAGGATTGAAAGTCACTCTGTACTCAGCCGATTCAATAAAAGAAATTGAACAGCTCATAGATAAACGCGAAATATCTGCTATTTTCATGGGGCAGGAGGAATATGAAGACAATACCGCGTACTTTGAGAAATTGAGTAAAGGGAATATCGTGGTTGCTGTGTCTGCAAAACAGGGCTTTAAACCGGCTCCGGGAAGTACTGTCATTGTCATGCCTAAACCGCTGTACGGATATCCTGTTACCAAAGTAATTAATGAAGGTTATAACGCACAAAATCTTGACAGTGAAGATAATATCGCACACCCCAATCTTGCGGGGCTGAAGGTACTTGTTGTTGATGATGAGCCAATGAACCTGATAGTTGCGGAAGGCATTTTCAGGAATTTTGGTATGAGTACCGATCTTGCCGGAAGCGGACAGGAGGCTATCGCCAAATTCAGAAAGAACAACTATGATGTTGTGTTCATGGATCACATGATGCCTGAAATGGATGGCGTGGAGGCCATGAAGCTCATCAAAACAGCGGCAAAGGAGAGAGACAAAAAAGCCATCGTTATTGCACTTACAGCCAACGCTGTCTCGGGTGCAAGAGAGATGTTCATGAGGGAAGGTTTCGATGGGTTTATTGCCAAACCCATGAGTATTCCGGAGTTTGAGCATGTTATGCTCAAGGTACTTGCCCAAAACGGTAAAGGCAGAGGAGGGCAGGCATCATGAAGAAAGACAATTTTATTTTCAGAGTAATAAAAGCAATAGAAGATCCGAACAGGGAGGTTAAGGAAAGAGTATATCTGGCATTGACCATTGTCTGCGAGACTACGATATTTGCTGCCCTTATAGGAGACATAATCACACAAGAGAATCCATATGAGATATGGTCTATTGTTGTAACGCTTGTCTGTACATTGGCTCTAATGATCATATGCTTCCGCAAAAAAACGATTGGACTTGCGATAAAGCTCACTATTACAGGCATGGTGTTTTTGATGCTTCCGGTAGTTTACTTCTTTGGCGGAGGTATAAGGGGAGGTGGTGTTTTATGGATCATCTTTACCTATACATACGCAGGACTTGTGCTTACAGGGGCATGGCGAATAGTGATGTACATAGGCATCACTCTGATGGCCTTTGCTTTTTATATGATTGAGTATTTTTATCCGCAGCTTGTATATCAGCATTCCAAAGAAATGTTCTTTATTGACTCATTTATATCGCTTGTGCTCGTAGGTACTGTATGTTTTTCTATGACATGGATTCAGAACAGCCTGCATATCAGGGCGAATAAAAGGGCAACAGATGCAGCCAAAAGGGCAGAAGATCTTTCAAAAACACAGAACAGATTCTTCTCCGGCATGAGCCATGAGATTCGCACGCCCATAAATGCAATTCTCGGGCTGAATGAGCTGATTCTCAGAAATCAGAGTGCTCCGGATGAAGTTGTAAAGGATGCAATGGGAATACAGGGCTCAGGTAAAATGCTCCTGACTCTTATCAATGATATTCTGGATTTTTCAAAGGTGGAAGCCGGAAGCATGGAGATTGTTCCGGTCAACTACAGCGTTGGAGATCTCTTTTCCGAGATAATAAACATGTTCTGGGCCCACGCCAATGAAAAGGGACTTCGGTTTAATGTCATTATAGATCCAAAGACACCTTCGATGCTTTACGGCGATGAACTTCGTATTAAGCAGATTTTGGTAAATCTGGTAAATAATGCAGTTAAATATACATCTGAAGGTTCTGTTGATATTCGTGTTGAAAGTGAATTTTTGGATGAAAAGACAGTTGATCTGACCATATCGGTATCAGACACCGGTATAGGCATCAAAAAGGAGTCGCTTCCGTATATTTTTGATGCCTTTAAGCGCGTGGAAGCAGATAAGAGCCGCTTCATAGAAGGAACGGGACTTGGCCTTTCAATTGTAAAAAAACTAACGGAACTGATGGGCGGAAAGGTATCTGTAAACAGTATTTATGGCGAGGGATCTACATTTACGGTTTCCTTTAATCAGGGAATTGCAGATACTGCAGCTATTGGCGAGTTGAACATCCACAATGAATCCGATGTTAAGAGAAAGGCTTACGAAAGCCTGTTCAGAGCGCCTGAGGCGAAGGTGCTTATTGTTGATGACAATGAGATAAACCTTGAGGTGGAGATGAAACTCCTTGAAGGCACGGAGATGGTGATTCATGGTGCCATGAGCGGAAAAGAGGCACTGAAGCTTTGCCTTAAGGAAAAATATGATGTCATCCTTATGGATCATATAATGCCTGAGATGGATGGAATAGAGTGTCTTAATAACATCCGTAATCAGGAGGGCGGCTTTAACAGATCCACGCCAATAGTGGTTCTTACTGCTAATGCCGGATCGGTTGACAGGGATACTTATTACAGAGCCGGATTCGATGGATATCAGGTAAAACCTGTTTCCAGCGAGTCTCTTGAAAGTACGCTGATAAAATTCATATCTCCCGACAAGGTTATTGTAAAGAGCCATAAGATAATGGTGGACAATACTGATATCAATACCGCTGCCGGATATTTCGGAAAAATGCCGCTGCTTATTACATCCACCAGTATGTGTGATCTGCCCGATCCTCTTACCGAAAGATTTATTCCTCTTTTGCCTTTCCTGATAAAAACTGAGGAAGGCGTGTTTAAAGACGGAATCCAGATGGGAGCGGACGAGCTTATCCGTTACATAAATACCGGTAAAACTGCTGAGTCCATGCCTCCTGACGAATCTGCTTACAGAGAATTCTTTGCTGCTCAGCTTAAGCGGGCTCATCACATTATTCATATCGCGATAACCAGCAGTATGAGTGATGATTACAGACTTGCATGCGAGGCTGCAAAGTCTTTTGATAATGTAATTGTCGTAAACTCAGAGGCTATTTCATCGGCTACGGGAATTCTGGTTCTTGTCGCTATCAAACTTGCAAGAATGAATGTTTCTGTTGAGGATATTGTTGCTGAGCTTGAGGAAGTTAAAAAGAGACTCAGATGCAGTTTTATCATGGAAAATACAGAATTTATGGCCAGAAAAGGGTTTATTAGCAAAGAGCTGGATCAGGTTGCCAGGAGTTTAAGCCTTCATCCATGTATGAAAGTACAGAATGACAACATAAAAATCGGTGGTGTCTGGATGGGAAGAAGAAAGAGGGCATACCGTAAATATATAAACAAGGCATTTCCGGTGGATGTCATTCCCGACCCTGAAGTTGTATTTGTAACTTATGTCGATGTTCCTATTGAAACCCTCAGATGGATCAAAGAAGAAATAAGCAAGAAAGCTTATTTTGAGAATGTTGTGTTCAAGCAGGCTTCCGCAGCTATTTCCACCAACTGCGGCCCCGGCACCTTTGGTATTCTTTACTTTGTTAAGTCTAACAAGTCCTATAATCTCAATGCATACTTTAACGAAAGTATGGGCATGTTCGATAATGAGCAGGAAGAGGATGAAACCATACAGGTAGAGCCGGAGATCGTTGAACCTTTAAAATGGTATGAGTCCATAGAAGGAATTGATGGCAAGGTGGCCATTAAGAACAGTGAATCTGAGGAAGGCTTTAAGACTATCCTTAAGTTTTTCTATGATTCAATAGACAGCAAAGCTAAGGAATTGGATGGATACTATGAGAAGGAAGATTTTGACAACTATGTCATCAAGGTTCACGCGCTTAAGAGTTCCTGCCGGCTTATAGGAGCTGTGGGCACATCGGAAAAAGCGCAGCTCCTTGAAAAGGCAGGAAAAGAAGGAAGATTTGATTATATCAGACAAAATCATGCGGTATTTATGCGTGAATATCGCAATTACAAGAATTCTCTTAGCGAAATATTTGATGAGGATATTTCAGAAAAAGAGGATAAGCCGGCAAAGCCTGTTGCTGATAAGTATCTTATAGAGAGTGTTTATGAAGGGCTTTTGAGCGGCGCACAGGCTATGGACTGCGATGCCATAGATGCTGTTTTCAAGGAAATAGAAGGCTACGAAATTCCTGAAGATGAGGCAGGTAAGATGGATGAACTTCACAAAATGGCTGATCAGTTCGATTATGATGGAATACTGGAGATATTAAATGGAAACGGTAATTCGGCTGAATGATGCAGTAAATGAATTTGCATGGGGATCCTTTGGCCTTGTTCTGATCTTGGGAGCGGGGATTATCTGCTCACTGGTGCACTGTCACAGCGCAGGAGCATGCTGCTTGGCATTTTCCTGCGCCTATTGTTTGTGTTATTGTATCAGATATTAGCAATGTCTTCCTGCGTAAGGATCCTGACGCCGGCGCTGGTAAGTCTTGCTTCAGCTGCCTTGGTGTCAGCAACTCGGAAGATCATGCAGGCTCTGTCGGTGTTCTTGCCACCGGGGAAAGCATACATATATTCAATGTTTACGGATTCATCGGTAAACTTATCAAGGAGCTTATCCAGTCCGCCTGCTTCATCCGGAATCTCAATCGCAAGTACAGGTGTAAGGCTGGCAACAAAGTCATGCTCTTTCAGAGTACTTACAGCTTCAAGAGCATCGTCCACGATCAGTCTTGCAATACCGAAGTCCTTGGTCTCTGCAAGGGAAGTGGCTCTCATGTCTATTCCGTGGGCTGCCAGAACACCTGTCATTTTCTTGAGGGTTCCGGGTTTGTTTTCAAGAAAAACAGAAATCTGCTGTACGCTCATTCTTTTATCCTCCTGTTAATATTATATCATGATATACGGATTGCTCCACTTCGTTAAATCTTTCTCTTATCGACTACTCTTACGGCTTTTCCTTCAGATCTTGCAATGGACTTGGGCGCAAGGAGTGAAACCTTGGCCTTGATTCCGAGCATGGACTTGAGGTCTGCCATGAGCTTCTTTTGTCTCTCCTCAATTTCACCGACGTTATCGTTGAACATCTCGGGAGTCATCTCAACCTGGACATCAAGCGTATCTGTGTTGTTTACGCGGTCAACAACGATCTGGTAGTTAGCTGCATAACCGTTGTTGAGAAGAACTGTCTCGATCTCGCTCGGGAATACGTTGACACCTCTGATGATGAGCATGTCGTCTGATCTTCCCATGGGCTTGGCCATTCTGACATGGGTCCTTCCGCAGGAGCACTTCTCTCTTGAGAGTCTGCAGATATCCTTGGTGCGGTAACGGATCATCGGGAAAGCTTCCTTGTCAACAGCGGTGAAGACAAGTTCTCCCTGTTCACCTTCAGGAAGCACTTCGCCTGAATCGGGATCTATTATCTCTGCAATGAAGTGGTCCTCGTTGATGTGCATGCCGTGCTGAGCTGAGCACTCAAATGCAACACCGGGACCGGAGAGCTCTGTGAGACCGTAAATATCAAAGGCCTTGATTCCCATGGTCTTTTCGATGCTCTGTCTCATTTCTTCACTCCAGGCCTCAGCACCGAATATTCCGGCCTTAAGAGGAATATCATTGGGGCCGTAACCAAGTTCATGCATACGCTCGCCAAGATAGGCAGCATAGCTTGGTGTACAGCAAAGGATAGTAGCATTAAGGTCTTTTATAAACATGATCTGTCTGTCGGTATTACCGGAACTCATGGGAACGGTGAGACTTCCTACCTTGTGGGAACCACCGTGGAGTCCTGCACCACCGGTAAACAGACCATAGCCGTATGAAACCTGCACAACATCCTCGTTTGTTCCTCCTGCAGCCATGATGGCTCTTGCGCAGCAGTCTTCCCAGAGGTCTATATCATGCTGTGTATAAAAGGCAATTACTCTTTTTCCTGTTGTGCCTGACGTTGAGTGAATCCTGACAACTTCATCCTTGGGAACCGCCAAAAGTCCGTCCGGATAGGTTTCCCTAAGATCTGCCTTGGAGAGGAAAGGAAGCTTGTGAAGATCATCAACGGACTTGATGTCATCGGGGGTGACTCCCTTTTCTTCCATCTTTTTGCGATAATAGGGGACATTGTCCCAGACATGTTTAACCTGTTTTACAAGCTTTTCCGACTGAATCTTCCTTATCTCCTCATAAGGGGCACATTCAATCTCGGGTTGATAATAATGCTCCATAAGATACTCCTCCCAAATAAAAGAATTACTGATTCTTACCAAGCTGGAATGCTTTCTTGTTCATCTCCAGGAACTTGGCGGGTACATTTGCCTCAAGAGACTTCATCCATGCTTCTTCCGGAAGATCGAAGTAGTGAGAGAGTCTTCCGAGAAGAACAATGTTTACGGCCTTGGCTGAGCCTGCCTCTTCTGCCAATGAGAGACAGTCGAGGGCATCAACTTTGGCTCCGGAATCTTTCAGCTTTTTAACCAGGTCAGAAGGATACTCCGCTGCGCCTGTGATAACGGGCATGGGATCGATCTGCTGGGTGTTTGTTACGATCTGACCGTTCTTTTTTAGGAACGGAAGCCATCTCGCGGCCTCCAATATCTCGAAGGATACGATGTAGTCTGCCTCGCCCTTATCTATCACAGGGGAAAAGACCTTGTCGCCGTATCTTACATATGTGACAACGGACCCGCCTCTCTGGCTCATTCCGTGTACTTCTGAAACCTTAACGTCATATCCCTGGCTCATGAGAAGGTGACCAAGGAGTTTACTTGCAAGAAGTGAGCCCTGTCCGCCAACGCCCACGATCATAATGTTCTTTGTTTCCATCTTATTTGTTCTCCTTTTTATTGTGCTCTACACAAAAGCTTTTACAGGACAAAGCTGACTGCAAACGTTACATCCTACGCAGAGAGTATTGTCGATGGTTGCCTTGCCATCCTTCATGGAGATGGCGGGACATCCGATCTTCATGCAGCTCTTGCAGCCAACACATTTGTCTCTGTTAATGCTAAGAGGCGGATTGTGCTTGACGTACTTAAGAAGTGCACAGGGACGTCTTGAAATGATAACTGAAGGAGCGGCAACTGTGAGTTCTTCCTTGAGGACTTCATCGCACTGCTTGAGGTTGTAAGGATCAACAACTCTTACACGCTCAAAGCCCATAGCCTTGCAGAGAGCTTCAAGATCGATCTTGCCTGCAGGATCACCCTTGATGTTGTAGCCTGTTGTGGGGTTCTGCTGATGGCCGGTCATACCTGTAATTGAGTTATCTACGATGACGATTGTTGAGTTTGACTGGTTGTAAGCTACGTTTGCAAGGCCTGTCATGCCTGAGTGCATGAAGGTTGAATCGCCGATAACGGCAACGGTCTTATTCTCGCTCTCAGCGCCTCTTACCTTATTAAATCCGTGAACAGCACCGATGGAAGCACCCATGCAGAGTGTCATCTCGATTGCTCCGAGAGGTGGAACGGCACCAAGTGTGTAGCATCCGATATCACCAAGGACGGTGCAGTTGTTCTTTTTGAGGGTGTAGAAAAGACCTCTGTGAGGGCATCCTGCGCACATTACAGGAGGTCTGTTGGGAATTGCATCCTCAAGTGCAAAGGAATCTGCAGTGTCTTTTCCGAAGGCCTTGGCAATGAGATTCTGGGAGAACTCGTCGCATACAGGAAGAAGGTCTTTGCCTGTAACGGAAAGTCCCAGAGCCTTTACGTGATTCTCGATTATTGGATCAAGTTCTTCCACAACAAAGAGTTTGTCTACTTTGGCTACGAAGTCCTTAATGAGCTGATTTGGAAGAGGATTGGTCATGCCGAGCTTGAGAACTGATACGCTCTCACCAAATACCTCTTTTACATACTGATAGGAAGTTGAGCCTGTGATGATACCAATCTCTGTACCACCCATTTCAACGCGGTTAAGAGGGCAGTTCTCAGCGTACTCGATGAGCTTTGCTGTGCGCTCTTCTACGATAGGGTGACGCTTTTTGGCATTACCGGGCATCATAACATACTTGCCGATATTCTTTTCGTATGGGAAATCCGGAACGTTTCTGTCACCTGTCTCAACAAGGGACTGGGAGTGAGCAACTCTTGTGCACATCTTAAGAAGAACCGGAGTATCGAATTTCTCTGAAATCTCGTAGGCGAGCTTGGTGAACTCAAGAGCTTCTGCTGAATCGGAAGGCTCGATCATGGGAACCTTGGCAGCAATAGCGTGATGTCTTGAATCCTGCTCGTTCTGGGATGAGTGCATTCCCGCATCGTCGGCAACTACGATTACCATTCCGGCATTTACACCGGTATAAGACATTGTATAGAGCGGATCTGCTGCAACGTTAAGTCCAACGTGCTTCTGGGCACAAAAGCTTCTGCGTCCCGCAAGAGATGCACCAAATGCTGATTCCATTGCAACCTTCTCATTGGGAGCCCACTCACAGTAGATCTCGTCATATTTAGCAGCTTCCTCAGTAACTTCAGTACTGGGTGTTCCGGGATAGCTGGAAATAAAGCAGACTCCGGCCTCGTAAAGACCCCGGGCAACAGCCTTATTGCCCAGCATGAGCTGCTTGTTCTCATTATTGTTCATTACATAAACCTCCTACCGTCATATCCGTGCTTTAAAGCACTAAAGTAAAGTATACATAATTAATGAAAAAAGGTCAAACCGGAAATGAGTGCAATTTGATCAAATTACGGTTTCAAGTGTTTGATATTTGCATTTTTTGTAAAAAGAAGGTATACTCTACTTTAGTGCTTTAAAGCGTATTAGTGCACTTGTGAGCTATTATTTTAGGGGGTTTTACAAAAAATGCCAATCACAGATTTACTTGAGAGAAACAGTAAGCTCTACGGGGATGAAGTGGCTCTTGTGGAGATCAATCCTGAGATCAGGGAAGAGCAGAGGGTTACCTGGAAAGAGTATGAGCTTATCCAGCCGACATCAACCAGTTATTACAGAAGGCAGATCACATGGTCCGTATTTGATGAAAAGGCCAATCGTGTTGCCAATATGCTTATTGAGAGAGGAATCAAGAAAGGGCAGAAATGTGCCATTCTTCTTATGAATTGTCTTGAGTGGCTGCCTATCTACTTCGGAGTGCTTAAGGCCGGAGCAGTAGCGGTTCCGCTGAATTTCCGTTTTGATTCTGAAGAGATTGATTACTGTCTGAAGGCTTCAGATTCAGACGTTCTTTTCTACGGCCCTGAGTTCATCGGCCGTATCGAAGATATTGCCCAGAAACTTAAAAAAGAGATGCTGCTTCTTTTTGTAGGAGATCAGTGTCCTTCATATGCTGATGACTATTACAGATACGCGTCCAACGCTTCATCACAGGCACCCAAGATCCTGGTTGAGGACAAGGATGATGCAGCGATCTATTTCTCATCGGGAACAACAGGTTTCCCCAAGGCCATCCTTCATATTCATACTGCCCTTATGCAGTCTGCCAAGATGGAGGCTATGCATCATGAGACAACTCATGCTGACAACTTCCTGTGCATTCCGCCTCTGTATCACACAGGCGCCAAGATGCACTGGTTTGGTTCGTTATACACAGGCTCGAGAGCAGTTCTTTTGAAAGGTAATTCGCCGGAGGCTATCTTCAGAGCTGTATCCGAGGAGAGATGCACAATCGTATGGCTTCTTGTTCCGTGGGCACAGGATATTCTGGCAGCCCTGGATTCAGGCAAGCTCAAAATGGAAGATTACAAACTTAAACAGTGGAGACTGATGCACATCGGTGCTCAGCCGATCCCGCCGTCACTGGTTCGCCACTGGCTTGAGTACTTCCCGAATCACAAGTACGATACTAACTACGGACTTTCAGAGTCCACAGGTCCCGGCTGCGTACACCTTGGAATGGAGAATGTTCACAAGGTAGGTGCCATCGGTATTCCGGGATACGGCTGGAAGGTTAAGATCGTTGATGAGGATGGCAATATAGTTAAACAGGGTGACATCGGAGAACTCTGCGTAAAGGGACCGGGTGTTATGGTTGAGTACTACAAGAACCCTGAGGCTACCGCGGAGATTCTGAAGGACGGATGGCTCTTTACAGGTGATATGGCCCGTCAGGATGAGGACGGATTTATCTTCCTTGTTGACCGTAAGAAAGACGTTATCATCTCCGGAGGTGAGAACCTGTATCCTGTACAGATCGAAAGCTTCCTGATGAAGAACAACAAGATACACGATGCAGCGGTTATCGGACTTCGTGATCAGCGTCTCGGTGAGATAGCAGCAGCTATTATTCAGGTAAAAGAGGGAATGACTCTTACAGAAGATGAAGTAGAGGAGTTCTGCCTTGATCTTCCAAGGTATAAGAGGCCCAGAAAGATTATTTTTGCAAATGTTATAAGAAATGCTACCGGAAAGATAGACAAACCTAAGCTCCGTGAGATATACTGTGGATTGCATATTGTAGAAGAGCAAAATCAGTCCTGATATTTACAGGCTGATTTGAATGATTGGAGCTGTATAAATGGGTGGTTTTGAACCGGTATCACTACTTAAGTGTGAGACATATGAATACAGTGAAGTGAGAAAGGCTCTTGATAAGAGCCTTTCTTTAATTGATGGACTTGAATTTGTTAAGGCCGGCATGAAGGTTGGTATCAAAGCCAATCTTGTTACCGGAATAGCTCCTGAAAAGGCTGTAACAACACACCCGATATTGATCAAATGTCTGTGTGATATGTTAACGGAAAAAGGAGCAACGGTTGTTATTGGTGACAGCCCGGGAGGTATTTATACATCAGCCTTTTTAAAGGGTGTTTACAAGAATTGCGGACTTCTTGAACTGGAGAGTGACAAGGTCAAGCTTAACGATGATTTCTCTGTTAAGGATGCTGAGTTTCCGGAAGCTGTATCCATCAAGAACTTCATCTATACCGGATGGCTCGATGAGTGCGATGCTATCGTCAATATCTCCAAGCTCAAGACCCACGCCATGATGGGTATGAGCTGCGCAGTCAAGAATATGTTCGGTACGATACCCGGAACCACCAAGCCTGAGTACCACATGAGATTTCCTGTGGAGAAGGCCTTTGCCAACGTCATGGTGGACCTCAACGAGTTCTTTAAACCTGTGCTCTACATCGTTGACGGAATCGACGGCATGGAGGGCAATGGTCCTACAGCCGGGGAAAAGAGACATGTGGGAGTCCTGCTCTCGTCTAAGAAGCCTTACGCGCTTGATATGGCTTGTGCAGACATCATCGGAATGACTATGAATGATGTGGCAACCATTGGCGCTGCCTGCGAGAGAGGGTTTGGCCCCAAGGATATCAGTGAGGTGGAGATGCTCGGCGATATTGCCCTTTCTGACGTCAGGATTCCTGATTTTAAGAGAGCTACCGAGCACCAGAGCATTACCTTTGAGGGGAACGGAGCATTCAATGCTGTTAAGGCATTTGCTTTTAAGATTGCTTTCAGTTCCAAGCCACAGGTTAAAAAGAATGAGTGCATCGGCTGCAGGAAATGCTTTGAGACCTGCCCTGCTTCTGCCATAACTATGGTTGATGCAGAGAATAAAAACGGTAAGAACGGCAAGATTCCGCAGATTGACAGAAGTAAGTGCATAAAGTGCTTCTGCTGTCAGGAGTTCTGTCCTGTAGGAGCTATGAAGGTCAAGAATAACGTCCTTGGCAGACTTGTTAAAAAGATAGGTTGATCTGTATGTTCACGTATGAGATTAAGTCTGATAAAAAAGATGAACATAAGTATATAGAGATTACGGGCTACGAGGGAAGCGTAGCCCATCTTAATGTTCCGGATGAAATTGACGGGATTAGTGTTGAGGCTATCGGCAATCACTCTTTTTCCGGAAGAAGTGACCTTGTCAGTGTTTCACTTCCTGAGAGTGTAAGAACTCTTTACGGCTTCGCGTTTCATAACTGCAGAAATTTAAAAAAGATTTTTCTTTATGACAGCATCGACGATTACTACGACGGAGTCTGCAGGCAGTGCGACAGCTTGAGGGATATCGAGATTGTTTTAAAACGTGGGTGGTTTGAGGTTGTCAGGAACTTCCTTGCGGATTATGATGGTAATCTGCGCTTTATGCTGACTCTCTCTGATGGAGCCAAAGCGCTTCTTACGTTCCCGGGGTATGTCTATGACTTTAACGAGAACACCATGGCAAGGACCATTCAGTTCTCGATTGCAGGCTCGGGAATGTTTTACCGCGAATGCGTAGACAGGCGTTCCATGGACTACCGCGGCTACGACAGGCTCTTTGAGAAGGCGCTGATAGACGGCAATGCGGTTTCTGAGGATATTGCTATAGGAAGAGTGCTGTATCCTGTGGAACTTGCAGATGGCTTCAGGGATATGTACGAGAGTTATATCGGCAAGAACTCGGAATCGATACTGCTGCGGCTTGTGGAGAACTTTGAGGCTGAGCCGGAGACATCCGGGCTGATAAAAGCTCTTTTGACATATAAAAAGAAATCTCCGGAGGGAGAGTCTCTGCTGAGCGAGGATGGCATTGATAAGGCCATTAGAATGGCGGCTGACAAAAAGCTGACGGTTCTTTCGGCATTACTTATGGAGTTTGGAAAGAACGGACCCGGTTCCGGACCGGAAGTATTTGAATTTTAAGAAATTAGTTTTAGAAGGATTGGATTTGTTTTATGAATAGTAACCAGCGTGAGGGCTTCGGCTCAAGACTTGGATTTTTGCTCGTGAGCGCAGGATGCGCGATTGGAATTGGAAATGTATGGAAGTTCCCTTATATTGCGGGAGAAAACGGAGGTGGAGTGTTTGTTGTCATCTACCTGCTGTTCCTCCTCATCATGGGAATACCGGTTCTGACCATGGAGCTTGCCATCGGAAGATCCAGCAGAATGACTCTTGTAAAAGGATATAAGCTCCTTGAGAAAAAAGGCCACAAGTGGCACATCCACGGATGGGTTTCCATGGTTGGAAGTTATATTCTTATGATGTACTACACAACGGTTTCCGGTTGGATGATGAATTACTGCTATAAGTTCATGGTGGGTGATTTCAGGGACCTTGGCGAGGGGCAGGTGTCTGAGGTGTTTGATGCGATGCTTCAGAATCCAATTGAAATGGGAATCTTCACGATGATAACAATTGTTACCGGATTTCTGGTGCTTTCCTTTGGAGTTCAGGGCGGACTTGAAAAGGTCAACAAGTTCATGATGATGGGACTCCTATTGCTTATCGTGATACTGGCGGGAAACAGTCTGACCTTGAAGGGCGCTGCGGAAGGAATGAAGTTCTTTTTACTTCCTGATTTTGAGCGGGCAAAGAGCGTTGGCCTGCCGCATGTGATAACAGCTGCTATGAACCAGGCGTTCTTTACTCTGAGTGTCGGTATGGGATCCATCGAGATCTTCGGAAGTTACATGTCCAAAGAAAAGACTCTGATGGGCGAAGCCAGACGTATTGCGGTTCTTGATACTATTGTTGCCATTGCTTCCGGTATCATTATTTTCCCTGCATGCTTTTCCTTTGGAGTTGCGCCAAGTCAGGGACCTTCACTGATATTTGTTACTCTGCCCAATATTTTCATTAACATGCCCCTTGGAATGGTATGGGGAACGCTGTTCTTTGTGTTTATGTCTTTTGCAAGCTTCTCAACTGTAACGGCTGTTTTCGAAAATCTTGTTGCGTGTGTTACCGATAACTTTGGAATTGAAAGAAGAAGAGCAATTGTTATTAATTGCATCTTTATGATATTTGCCAGTTTTCCATGTGTGCTTGGATTCAATAAATGGAGCGGCATTAATTTCTTTGGAAGAGGAAACGTCCTTGATTTTGAGGACTTTATCGTAAGTAACCTTATTCTTCCTATAGGATCTCTGATCTTTGTCCTGTTCTGTGTGACAAGCCTTGGTTGGGGCTTTGATAAATTCCAGGAAGAGGTCAACACAGGCGATGGCTTTAAAATGCCAAGGGCACTTAAGCCATACCTGTTATTTGTCCTGCCGATCATGATCCTTGTGATCATCATCAGAGGGCTGATGTGAGAAGAGTCGTATTTTTTAGCGTTCTTTTCCGTAGAAGAACAGACCCAGCATACCGGGGCCTACGTGGGCGCCGGAGAAGGGCTCATGCATAGCAATGGTAATTGGAACGTCGGGAACAATCTCTTTTACCATCTTCTCAAGAACCTTGGCATCTTCAAGGCAGTCGCCGTGTGAGATGCAGATGTGCTGATCCGGAACATCCATTACTTTTTCTTTGAATTTCTTAGCCAGAGCACTGATTGCCTGGCTTCTGCCTCTGACCTTACCACAGGTTACGATGTGGCCTGTGCTGTCGCCGTAGATGATTGGCTTGATATTGAGCACTGTACCGATTCCTGCTGCAACTCCGCTTACGCGGCCGGTTCTCTTGAGGAAATTAAGATCATCGACTGTGAAGTACTGGCAAGCATGTGGTACAGCTTCATCCAGGATTTTTGCGGCTTCCTTTACATCGGTTCCGTGTCCTGCAAGTGTTGCAGCTTTTACTGCAAGCAGGCCGTTTCCGAAACCACAGCCGTGAGAATCAACGATATGTATAAAACGTCCGGGAAACTCCTCCATAAGTTCATCCGCAGCTATTTTGGCAGCATTGTAAGTCCCGCTGATGCCGGAACTCATTGAAATATAAATGATATCCTGTCCCTGCTCAAGTTCGGGACGGAAGTGTGTTTCAAAAAGGTGAGAGTTTAAAAGAGATGTCTTTGCAACTTTGCCGGATCGCAACTGATCATAAAAAGTATGGCCATCAAAATGATCTACATCCCCTGAGTATACCTGTGGCACATCATCCAACAAATAGTCGTTTGGAATCAGTTTGATTCCTTCAAGCATTTCTTTTGGAAGATTTGCACAGCCATCTGCAAATACAACAAAACTATAGCCCATAATAATCCCCATTTCTTTTGATTAATTCTTATTGAACATATAGTATTATAATGCATAGAGCATTTATGAGATACAAAAAGTTGAAAAATTGGTGTAATAAATGACAGATAAAGATGCAGGACTTCGAGAAAGCTTAGAGCAGACGGGCAAAAGCGTTCTCGGAGCATCCAGAACAGAACTGTATATAGATATGAGATTTATGGCTTCGGCCTTGTCTTCTCTTGGTTATGAGATGGACCTCTCAACAACTTCTGTGGGAACCGATGCGGTAAACATCAGATTTAATCCTACTTATGTGCTAAGGCTCTTTGTGGAGGAGCCGGGCAGACTCAACAGGACTTACATACACATGCTTCTTCACTGCATATTCAGGCATATGTATACGTCTAAGAATTATGAGGATACAAGGCTCTATGATATGTGTGCGGACATAGTGGTGGAATCTATTCTTGACGGAATGGATTATCAGTGCATTTACAGAGTGGCGTCAGACTTTCGCGACCGTTGGTACTCTCTTTTGGAAAAAGAGCTGAAGGTCCTCACAGTACAAAAGCTCTACCGCTACTTCTCAGACCCTGGGCATGAATTGGAGACAAAAGAATATGAGAAGCTTGAGCGCGAGTTTAAGCTGGATGACCACAGCTTTTGGCAGCGCCTGCCTGAGCAGGATCCTGAAGAGGAAAAAGACAAGCCTCCTTTGGATGAGGATATGGACTCGCCTGAAGGAAAGCCTGAAGACAATCCGGACAATGGTCCTAAAAAAGAAAAGTACATAACTCCCAGGCGCCTTAAGCAGATAGAGAGAAAAGAAAAGGACTGGGACAAGGAGGCAAAGCGCCTCCAGACTGAGATAGAGACGATAGGCAAGAATGCATCCGACAGACTTGGTAAGCTTGACTGGATACTGAAGTTTGAGAATACTTCAAGGACCGATTACAGAGAATTCCTGAAGCGCTTCAAAGTCCTGCGAGAAGAAGGCGGGATTGACATGGACAGCTTCGATTACGGAATGTACACTTTTGGCCTTGAGCACTATGGCAATATGCCGCTTATCGAGGAAAACGAGTTCAGGGAAGTTAAGAAGATACAGGAACTTGTAATTGCGATAGATACCTCCGCTTCCTGTAAGGATGAGATGGTTCAGCAGTTTCTCAATGAGACTGCATCGCTCCTGCTGACAGGGGACAGCTTTTTTCAGAGGATAAAGATAGTTATCATGGAGTGCGACGATCAGGTGCAGCGGATTGAGACCATTTCTTCAGTAGATGATATGAAAAGATATTCCGACGGGATTCACGTTGAGGGTGGCTACGGAACGGATTTCAGACCGGTGTTTGAAAAGGTCGAAGAGCTTTGCAAAGAAGGAGAGTTCGAGAATCTTAAAGGGCTGATCTATTTTACCGACGGCTACGGAACTTTTCCGGATACACCTACCGTGTATGACACAGCCTTTGTGTTTGTGGAAGATTCGGATTATGAAGATGAAAACGTGCCGGACTGGGCATATAAACTCTATGTATGAAAAGGTCTTTTGGCAAAAGACATATTGAAGAAGGGACAGACATGAATATAAATCAGGCAAAAGAAGAAGTTAAGAACGCAGTGAGGGTATACCTTCAAAAGGATGAGGCGGGACAGTATGAGATTCCTGTTGAGAGGCAGAGGCCCATCCTTCTTATGGGACCTCCCGGAATAGGTAAGACTGCCATCATGGAACAGATAGCCCATGAACTCTCTGTAAATCTGGTGGCATATACCATAACTCATCACACAAGGCAGAGTGCAATCGGTCTTCCGATGATATCTGAGAAGGAATTCGGAGGAAAGGTATATTCTGTCACAGAGTACACAATGAGTGAGATAATCGGCGCTGTGTATGAGCAGATTGAAAAGAGTGGAGTGCAGGAAGGAATTCTTTTCCTGGATGAGATAAACTGCGTGTCTGAGACACTGGCACCTACTATGCTGCAGTTTCTGCAGTATAAGACCTTCGGAAGTCACAAGCTTCCTGATGGATTCGTTATCGTGACGGCAGGTAATCCGCCCCAGTACAACAAGTCTGTAAGGGATTTTGATATCGTTACCCTGGACCGTGTGAGGCAGATAAACATCGAGGAGGACTTTGATGCCTGGAAGGATTACGCATATAAGGCCTCGGTTCACGGCGCGATCATGGCCTATCTCGAGATCAAAAAAGACAACTTCTACAGCATAAAGACTGATGTCGAAGGCAGGAGCTTTGTCACGGCCAGGGGCTGGGAGGATCTTTCAAGAGTCATGAAGGTCAGGGAAAAGCTTGGCATCTCCATAGATGAAAATCTCACAGCGCAGTATCTTCAGAACAAAGAGATAGCAAGAGACTTTGCTGCTTATTATGAGCTGTACCGGCGCTACAACGAGCTTTACAAGATACCGGATATCTTAGAAGGCAGATTCCCTGAGGATAAAGAGAGTATCAGGAAAGGCTCTTTTGACGAAAAACTCAGTATCATCGGGCTTCTCACAGACAGGCTCATGGAGGAGTTCAGAGATTACAGCAAGCAGCAGGCTGTTCAGAAACTGCTGTTCGAAACCATCAAAGAATTTGGCGTCTTCTCTAAGGATGAGGAGTCAAGAAAGGCAAATGCAGCCAGATGGTTTAAGGACCGCATTGGAGTCATGGAGCTTAAGCTTGACAATGACAAAGAGGCAAAAATGGTGAGCCGCGAGGATGAGAAGACAAGGACCATGGCTATAATGGCACTTGAAGACTGCATTTCGTACCTCACTTCCAATATGGGTCCTACTCCTGAAGTTACCAGTGCCTTTGTTCTTGCCAAGAACTGGTTCACCAAGAGAGAAAATATAAGACAGGAAAACATCAAAAAGACGGGAGAGCACCTGTCAAACAGCTTTAAGTTCCTTGAGGAGACCTTCGGAGATAAGCAGTCTCTTACAGGAAGCCAGGAGATGGTCATCTTCCTTACTGAACTTTCAAGTGCATATCACAGTCTTAAGTTTGTGAAAGAGACCGGAAATGATGCGTACTATGAATACAATAAACTTCTTCTCCTCTCGGATCGCAAATCTGAACTTAAGGAGATCGCTGAAAGCCTCATTTTTTGAGGCTTTCTTTTTAATTTAATGATAAACATTAAAAAATAGTTGACAAAAGATAAAAGCCGCCGTATCATAAATTTAACGATAAACATTAAAAAATAAATGTTTTCGTTAACCCGGGATTGTAATTCAGAAACATAAACATCGGTATATTACTCAACTTCAGGAGGTAATGAAATGAACAAGGAGAATGCAATCAGCAAGATCAATAAAATCGGTAAGGCAGGAAGGATCCTGAGCAAGATAGCAATGATCGCTCTTGAGATCGGATGCGTAGCAATGATAGTATGCGGAATAATGTTCCTGGCAATTCCCAAGGAAGATTTCATACTTAAGATGAGTGATGAAGCAACACTCACCGTCAACCTGGATTCCAAGATGGTTAGCACTCTTACATCAGCCAAAAAAGACGCAGAATCAGGTGATCTTCCACAGGGTTCTGCATCGATCAACGGAGTTGACTATTCTTTTGAAGATGTGACCTTTGATCAGAATGGCAAGATAGCTAATTTTAAGCTTCAGGGTGACGGGGCAACCATAACAAGCAGCAGGATTGCAGCAATATGCTTCGTGGCAGCAGTATTTATGGCGATCAATGCACTTCTTTTCTTCTATGTAGGTAAGCTCTGCAAGTCACTGGAAGTCTGCAATTCACCTTTCGAGGAAGACATAATAAAGGGTATGAAGAACTGTGCATGGGTACTGATCCCCTGGTGTGTTCTGGGAGGCGGATTTGAGAGCTTTATGACTACAGCATTTACAAGCAACATCAGGACCGGATTTAACGTAAGTATCCCGACTGCGATAGTGATCCTGCTTCTCTTTGGGCTTGCATATGTGTTCAAGTATGGCGCCGTTCTTCAGACAGAATCTGACGAGACACTTTAAGGAGGCGCTTATGGGAAAAATAATACTTAGACTGGATCGTGTAATGGCCGATCGCAAGATGAGTCTTAATGAACTCTCCGAGAAGGTTGGAGTCAGCAACGTCAACCTCTCCAAGATAAAGACAGGTAAAATAAGCGCCGTGCGCTTCTCAACCCTTGAGGCAATCTGCGAAGCACTGGACTGTCAGCCGGGAGATATCCTGGAGTATGATAAAAATAATCAAGAAAAGTGATTAAATTCACCATGATGTAATTGTGCATAATTGTGCTATGATAATATTCATCAGCTAAATTGATTAAATTTTATGCATCTGACTTAATATATATCAATACATACACGATATATTTAATATATCAGATGAAAATAAATCAAACTTTAGCAAATGAATAACAGAAAGAGGAGCACAGTTATGAAGAATGTTGAGAAGTACCAGCGTCAGTATTTTATGCCGCCCAAGCCCACATATGACTGGGTCAAGAAGGACTATGTAGATCATCCGCCCATCTGGTGCAGCGTTGATCTTCGCGATGGTAACCAGGCCCTTATAGAGCCCATGAGTCTTGATGAGAAGCTTGAGTTCTTTACAATGCTGGTAAACCTTGGTTTCAAGGAGATTGAGATTGGCTTCCCTGCAGCTTCAGAGACTGAGTTTGAATTTGCAAGAACTCTTATCGAGAAGAACATGATCCCTGATGATGTAACAGTTCAGGTTCTTACTCAGGCAAGAGAGCATATTATAAAAAGAACCTTTGAAGCCGTTAAGGGCGCTCCAAAGGCCATCATCCATCTCTATAATTCAACATCGGTTGCTCAGCGCGAGCAGGTGTTCAAAAAGAGTAAGGAAGAAGTCAAGAAGATAGCAGTAGATGGAGCCAAACTACTTGATAAGCTGGCAAAAGAGACCAACGGTAATTTCTCTTTTGAATATTCACCCGAAAGTTTCCCGGGAACAGAAGTAGACTACGCAGTTGAAGTCTGCAACGCCGTTCTTGATGTATGGAAGCCCACCAAGAAGAATAAGGTTATCATCAACATCCCAACAACCGTTGAGATAGCTATGCCTCACGTGTTCGCGACACAGGTCGAGTACATCAGCAAGACCCTTAAGTACCGTGATGCTGTTACTCTCTCACTCCACCCTCACAATGACAGAGGATCGGGTGTCAGCGATGCAGAGCTCGGATGCCTTGCAGGCGCAGACAGAATCGAGGGTACACTCTTTGGAAACGGCGAGAGAACCGGTAACGTTGATATTGTTACTCTTGCAATCAACATGTACTCCCACGGCGTAGATCCGAAGCTTGATTTCTCACATATCATGGAAGTCGGCGAGACCTACGAAAGACTTACAAGGATGCGCATCTACGAGAGACAGCCTTATGCAGGACAGCTGGTATTTACAGCGTTCTCAGGCTCACATCAGGATGCCATTTCAAAAGGCTTCTCCTGGCATGATCAGAAGAAGGACAAAGGAATCTGGTCCGTGCCTTATCTTCCCGTCGATCCCAAGGATCTCGGAAGAGAATACGACGGCGATGTTATCAGGATCAACAGCCAGTCCGGCAAGGGCGGCGTAAGCTACATCCTCAAGACCAACTACGGCATGATGGTTCCCAAGGAGATGCAGGCAGATATCAGCTACACCATCAAGGATATCTCAGACAGAGAGCATGCTGAACTTTCACCCGCAAGGATCTATCAGATATTTGAGGATAAATATGTACACAACGACAATGTATTCAGAATCCCTGAAGTACACTTTAAACAGATAGACGGTATTCTTGCTGAGGTTACAATATCTCACGCAGACAAAGATCACGTTGTTGAAGCTAACGGTAACGGACGTCTTGATGCGGTAAGTAATGCGATCAAGCAGTACTTCAATATCAGCTACGAGCTTTCAACTTACGAAGAGCACGCTCTTTCAAGAGGATCGTCTTCAAAGGCCTGCTCATATGTGGGAATCACATACAACGGCCAGAAGTTCTGGGGCGTTGGTATAGATGAGGATATCATCAAGTCCTCTATCGGAGCACTTGTTATAGCCGTCAACCAGATTGATGCCGTTAAGAGTATCAAGAACAGCAAGGATGAGAGGATCAATTCCATCATCAATTACATCCAGGAGAATTACCTGACCGTAACTCTGGACGACCTTTCAAGCCAGTTCTACCTCTCAAAGCCTTACCTCTCCAAGTACATCAAGGAGAAGTCGGGTATGACTTTCGGCGAGAACGTAAAGAGGATCAGGCTCAACAAGGCCAGTACACTCCTTAGGAACGGCAACATGAAGGTTGAGAAGGTTGCTGAGGCAGCGGGCTATCAGAACGTTGAGCACTTCAACAGACTTTTTAAAAAGAAATACGGAATGACTCCTGTACAGTACAGAAGCAGCAGATAAAATTTTGGAAAAAAGAGACAGCGTGGAAGATTTTGATATGACCTTCCTGCTGTCTCATTTTTCACTCATCCTTATGAACTATAACCACTGTTCCGATATCAATAAGATTAAATAACTCCTCAGCCTTGTCATGAGGAAGGTTTACACATCCGTGAGAACCGTTGGTCTTGTAGATCTCTCCGCCGAACTTTCTTCTCCAGGTGGCGTCATGCAGTCCGCATCCGCCTCTTGTAAAGGGCATCCAGTAATCCACCCAGTTGTGCCAGGTGGGGCCTGTGAGATAAGTTCCTGCTACGTGCCCGAATACGGCGTAAATACCGGTTGGGGTGCTTCTTCTCTTGCTGACATCACCCGAGACGCAATCACTTTCCCACACCGGATTGCCGTCGAGAACATAGATTACATGCTGAGTGGTGAGATTTATATCAACGTAGGTGGCCAGCGGCGTTCCCGCCTCTTCTTCAGCGGCGTTCTGGTATCTTCCCTCGCCGATGCCAAAGGTCAGGTAATGGTTTATAAGTGCTTGCTGGCTTGTGCCGACTGCAGCTGCAACATCCGGGTATTTTTCTGCATAGTAGACGGGGTCAAAACCGCTTGCAAAGGACCTCACCGGGAAAAGAATGATTGCAACAAGCGCTATCATACAGCTTAAGGCCATGCCTAAGAGTCTTTTTGTCATTGTTATTACGCTCCTGTGATCAAGTAGTAAACCGGCAAGTCAATTATACATAAAAAAGTAAACGACACACCGTAACAAAATTATATCGCAATATTTCTAAAAATTGTATAAATAATGGCACTTTTAAGCTTTTTGGACCTGGCACTGAAATGGCAAAAGAGAATCGGATTTGATATAATATATGTCCGCGGATATAATATTGAAGTGCTATGAAAGTAAAAAGGAGTATTTATGACTAAGAATTATGATGTAGTAATTATCGGCGCGGGCCCCGGAGGAATCTTCTGTGCCTATGAACTTATGGAGAAAAGGCCTGATCTCAAGGTCCTCATTGTTGAGAAGGGTCGTTCGATAGAGAAAAGAAATTGCCCTAAGCGTGTCACTAAGACCTGTGCAGGCTGTAAGCCGTGTTCAATCACCACGGGCTTTGCCGGCGCGGGAGCTTTTTCCGACGGTAAGCTTTCTCTTTCGCCGGATGTTGGAGGAAATCTTCCTGAGATCCTTGGATATGACAAGGCAACCGAGCTTATTCACGAGTCTGACGAGATATACCTGAAGTTTGGCGCGGACAAGAGCGTCTATGGAATCGACAAAGAAGTAGAGCTGCGTGAGATCAGAAGAAAGGCCATCGGAGCGAATCTTAAGCTCGTTGAGTGCCCCATAAGACACCTCGGTACCGAGGAGGGGTACAAGATTTACTCAAGGCTTCAGGAACACATTCTTTCAAAGGGCGTGGATATTGAGTTTAATACCATGGTTACGGACATTGTCGTGGAGAATGGAAGAGCCACAGCCATAACCACCGATAAGGGTGATACCTTTACGGCAAAAGAGATTGTCTCTGCCGTTGGACGTGAAGGCGCCGACTGGTTTAAGGACAAATGCGAAGAGATCGGGATCGAGACAAAGCCCGGTACCGTTGACGTGGGAGTAAGGGTTGAAGTCAGAGATGAGGTCATGCAGTTCCTCAATGAGAATCTCTATGAAGCCAAGCTCATCTATCACACACCTACATTTGATGACAAGGTAAGGACTTTTTGTACCAATCCTTCGGGAGAGGTCGCAACTGAGTACTATGATGGCGGACTGGCTGTAGTCAACGGCCATGCCTACAAGGGAAAAGAGCTTAAGACCAGCAACACAAACTTTGCTCTTCTGGTGTCCAAGAACTTTACCAAACCTTTCAAGACACCTATTGAGTACGGTAAAAAGATAGCAGAGCTCTCAAACATGCTCTGCGGAGGCAAAATTCTGGTACAGACCTACGGCGATTTTAAGAGAGGCAGAAGAACTACAGAGGAGAGGTTGTGCAGAAATAACCTGATCCCTACACTTAAGGACGCTGTTCCGGGAGACCTTTCACTGGTATTCCCTCACAGGATCATGGTGGATCTCGATGAGATGATCCAGGCGCTGGACAAGGTTACACCGGGCATCGCATCTGAAGAGACACTGCTCTACGGAGTAGAGGTTAAGTTCTACTCAAACAAGGTTATTGTAAACAAAGACTTTGAGACCAGCATTAAGGGACTCAGAGCGATAGGAGACGGCGCCGGAGTCACAAGAGGACTTCAGCAGGCAAGTGCCAACGGTCTGTCTGTTGCGCGCAGTATCATAAAGGATCTTGAATCATGAGAAGACTGGTACCTGTACTGACTCTTTGCGTAATGCTCATGATGACCGGATGCTCAGCAGCGCTGCCCTTTAACAAGGTGGTCTTCACCACCGGATTTGAGAAGGATGAGGTCTTCAGGATCGAGGATTCCACCTGTACTTTATCCGAGGCAATGGTCTATCTTGTTGGAACTCAGGGAGGATACGAGAAGACCTTCGGAAAAGACATCTGGAATGCCGATACGGATTCGGGCACGGTTGAACAGAGGCTTAAAGACTCGGTTCTTGCCAAGATAGCCCAGATAAAGGTAATGAATCTCCTGGCTCGCGAAAACGGCATTGAACTTGAACAGTCCGAGGAACAGCTTGTTCTGGAGGCGGCGCAGGAGTACTATAATACGCTTACGGATGCTGACATAGCAGCAATGAACGACGTTACCCTTCAGGATATAGAGAAAATCATAAGAGAGCAGGCAATAGCCGACAAGCTCTATGATTACATCATAAGGGACATAAATCCCGAGATATCCGATGATGAAGCCAGAACAATTACGGTAGAGCAGATATTTATAAAGACCTATTCCCTTGACAGTGATGGAAATAAAGTCCCGTTCAGCGATGGTGAGAAGGATGCTGCCTACAGAAGATGCAGGGAAATTTTCAAGAACCTCTTAAATGGCGGAAGCTTTGAGGAGCTGATGGCTCAGTACAATGAAGCCGACGAAGGCACGATCTCTTTTGGCAAAGGTGAAATGGATGCTGAATTTGAGACTGCAGCCTTTAATCTGGGAACAGAGCAGACCAGCGAGATCATAGAGACGCAGGATGGTTATGCTATATTGAAGTGCATCAGCACCTTCAACCGTGAGGAGACAGAGGCCAACAAGGTCAAGATCGTGGCTCAGAGAAAGAGAGAGGTTTTCGGCGCGCAGTATGATGCTTTTGTTGCAACACTTACCAAGCAGCTTAATCAGAAGCTCTGGGACAGTGTAGAACTGGTTGATGATGAAAATGTAACCACCACCGGCTTCATGGGGATATATGAACAATATTTCCACTCTTAAGCATAAATTTGACATTTTTATGACATTATGAACAATGATTTAGCACTTGTGTAAAAACAAGTGCTTTTCTTTTTGTGCAAATAGTATAAAAAACAATAATAAAGAATGAACTTTCTGTTAAAGAAGTAAAAAATGTGCTAAGAGAGGTAAAAGAAATCCATTCTATCTGAAAACTTGATTGGATATATTGTAATTGTATTAAGTTTTACATCTGCAGTGGGGAAAAGAGTATGAAGAAAATCAAAATATATTCCACTTTAATTTCAATTGTTTTTATTATGAGCCTTCTTGGTGGATGCGGAAGTAAAACAGAGAAATGGGCTTATAACCACGAGCCGCTTGTTGCTGTGATTGCTCTCTCGGATAACGGTAAGGCTACTTACAAGGGGAATGAGTATACTTACACCAGGGATGATACCTATATCACTCTGAAGAACGAGGGCGGAGAACAGCGCATCAGGTACGAGATGGACGGAGACAATATGACCCTGTATGAAGAGTCAACCTACACCCGCGTTGGAACGGGAGAGGGAGTTGTTGGGACCTGGACACAGTCAAACGGCTGGTCTTATGTTTTTACCGAGAACGGGGAGTTCAGTGAAGAGGGCATCTTCTACGGTCATTACACGGTAGAGAAAGCAAATTCAAGGATCAAACTCATGTATGATGACCCGATCGAGGATGCGTACCTGTATTACACCCTTGACGGTGACAAACTTAAGGTTGCTTACCCATGGCCTATGGTCAGGGTTCAATAAAACAAATAATAATTTTCAACAAAGGAGAGGTGTGTTATGAAAATGAAGCGAATTGTTTCAACCTTGTTGGCGGGGGTTATGGCTATGTCTCTCGTCGCATGTACCGGATCTTCAGCGCCTGCTGATACCGGAGCAGCGGAGCAGCCTGCAGCTGAACAGCCTGCAGCAGAGCCTGCAGCTGAACCCGCAGCAGAGCCCGCTGCAGTAGAGAATACTGACTCTTCAGAGCCTATTTCTCTTACAATGTGGTGTATCGCAACTGAGAGTGATTCAAACCGTCATTCTTATGAAGCAGCTATAGCTGATATGCAGGCTAAGTATCCTGATATCAACTTCACATGGGAAGCTTTTGAGAACCAGTCTTACAAGACCAAGATCAAAGCTGCTGTATCTGCTAACGAGATGCCTGATATCTTCTTTACATGGTCATGTGCATTCCTTGGTGATTTCGTAGAAGCAGGCAAGGTTTACTGCCTTGATGATGCTTATGAGAACTACAAGAGCGAGCTTCCTGAAGTTATGCTTGGCAACTCAACATACGATGGCAAGCACTACGGTGTGCCGCTTACAATGAACATCGTTGGTCTGTTTGCTAACATGGATCTGCTTAAGCAGGTTGGCTATGATGAGATCCCCGGAACATATGAAGATTTCATCGCATGCTGTGACAAGCTCAAAGCTGCAGGAATCATTCCTTTCGGATGTGCAGGAAAAGAGACATGGTGTGTAACAGAGTATCTTGAGTCAGTTATCGAGAAGAGCGCAGGCGCAGATACACTTAACGACATTTTCCTTGGAAAGAGCACATGGAACAACCAGGACGTTGCAGATGCTGTTGATACATTCCAGTCACTTGTAACAAACGGTTACTTCGATCCTTCAGGAATCGGTCTTACAAACGACGAAGTTAAGAACAACTTCATGGCCGGCAAGTACGCATTCTACATGAACGGAACATGGAACTGCGCAGACTTCGCAGCAAACGAAGAGTTCAAGACAAAGGTTAAAGTTGGTGAGTTCCCTGTAATCAACGCTGACAAGTCAAAACTTGGACAGCTCATCGGTGGACCTTCAGATACACTTGCAGTAGCAGCTTCTTCACCTAACGCTGAGAGAGCAGCTGATTATGCTTTCGAGCTTGGTAAGTACATCTGCCACTATGGATATCTTGATGGATGCGGACTTCCTGCATGGACACCTTACGGTGACACAAGCTCAGTTAACGAGCTTACACAGACTGTAGCACAGATCGTTGCAGGCGCAGATTCAATGGTTCTCTTCGGAGATACAGCTATGAGTGCTGATTCTGCAAATACATATCTTTCATATGTAGATCAGGTTTACGGATGCCTTCTTGATGGAACACAGTTCATCGAGGGTCTGGCTAAAGACATTCAGTAAGAATTAGATTTTTTAGTCCTTCCTGTTTCCCTGAGGGATGCAGGGAGGACTAAATTTGTATAAGAAGGATTCTTATATACTTTTGGAAGGTTGTGTATGAATGAAGACTAATAAGACAGATTTTAAAAAGGGGATCACCATCTTTTTGTTCCTTCTTCCGGGACTTGCTCTTTTTGTCAGCATACTTATCGCGCCTATTGCTGTGTCTTTGTACAGAAGTATGTATGACTGGAATGGTTTTTCCGAGGGAACATTCATAGGTTTTAACAACTACATTGAGCTGTTTACCAACGGCTCTATCAAATTTATTACAGCCCTTAAGAATTCAATGTGGCTGGCATTCTTTTCTGTATTTGTACAGCTTCCGTTTTCTCTTTTCCTGGCACTTCTTCTAGGAAGAAAGCCAAAGAAGGAGAGGGCATTCCTTTCAATTTTCTTTATGCCCGTGCTTATATCAACGGTAGTTATAGGTCAGTTATGGCTCAAGATCTACAATCCGGACTACGGTCTTTTGAACAGATTCCTTGATGCAGTAAGACTGGGGAGCCTAAAGCACGTATGGGTAGGAGATGTTAAGACAGCTCTCGGAAGTATCATCGTGCCTACAATCTGGCAGTACATCGGTTATCATATGCTGCTTATGTATGCGGGTGTAAAGGGTGTTTCAACGGATCTTCGAGAGGCAGCAATGCTTGACGGAGCAACACCGTGGCAGGTTGACAGATATGTTGTCATTCCTATCATCAAGCCTATTATCAGAGTAAGCGTTATCTTTGCGGTAACAGGATCTCTCAAGGCTTACGACTTTGTTCGCATACTTACTGAAGGCGGTCCTTTCCAGTCTACAGAGGTTCCCAGTACTCTTCTTGAGAACATGTTGTTCCTCAGAAACAGATATGGAATGGGAAGCACAATATCCGTTATGCTTATCTTCCTGTGCTTCGCCTTTGCGCTTCTTATAACTGCAGCATTTAGGGAAAGGGATGTATGATTATGGAAAATTCTAAAGCCCTGACGGTCAAGGAGACAAATCCCGCCGTCAAAGTGTTAATGTATATATTCCTGGTGTTCTGGGCAGTGGTCAATCTCTTCCCTATCTACTTCATGTTCACATTTTCATTGAAGTCCAATGAGGAGATCTTCGGTCAGAATATCATAGGCCTTCCCAGAGAATGGCTGTTTAAGAACTATGTATCAGCCATGAACACAGGAAACATGGGACTTTACTTTGTAAACTCCCTTATAGTTACAATTTCAGCTATCGCAATATCAATGATGGCAGCCATGATGGCAACCTACGCCATCACAAGGATCAGCTGGAAGCTCAATAAGCTGACCAACGCATTTTTTATGCTGGGACTTACTATTCCGATACAGGCATCAATCGTACCGGTTTACGTAGTTTTATCAAAGCTTCACTGGCTCAATAAGTATTCAACACTTATCGTGCCTTACTCTGCATTTGCTCTGTCAATGTCCATACTTATCTGTACGGGCTTTATGGTAGAGATACCGAGTGCACTCGATGAAGCAGCAAGAATTGACGGCTGCGGACTTGCCGGAACTTTCTTCAAGATTATCCTCCCACTTATGAAGCCGGCAGTTTCAACAGTTGGTGTATATTCTTACCTGCAGTGCTGGAATGAGTTCATGTTTGCCAACGTTTTCATTTCCGATTCCGTTCACAGAACTCTTCCTGTCGGTATCAAGGCACTTTCAGGACAGTACACAACAGAATGGGGACCTATCGGTGCTGCTCTGTGTATTGCAACTTTCCCGACGCTGATATTCTACCTGTTCCTTAGCGGCAAGATTCAGGAGAGCTTCATCGCCGGAGCAGTTAAGGGGTGAAAACCTTCGGGAAAAATGTTATTCTTTTATTTATGAAAACAAACACTTCAAACAAAAAGACGATTTCTCTTTCATTAAGATTACAGAGATTGATTTTTGGTATTGTCTTTGTAGTAACTGTTACATTCCTGATATCCGTGTACCTTATCACTGCCAAGGAGAGAAGGGACTACGAGATCAGGGAGTCAGAGAGGGTCCTTAGGACTCTCTCCAATAACATTGTTTCAGACATAGACAGCTACCGTGAAATCTCCAGACTGATAATGACAGAGGATCGTCTTGTTTCTTTTTTAAGAGCAGATGTCAATCAGGTGGATATAAGTATGATAAATGATGCCAGATACGGTATCATGGACATCCTCAATGTGACCGAAGGTGTTGATACGGTCATGGTCTTCAGAGAGGATATGATAATGCTCTCCACCAACAGATTTACATATGTTTATGACTATGATCTTATGCAGAAGGATTCCTGGCGAGGTTATATCTATGATGCCAAGGGTTCTGCTGTTGTCTCCTTAAATTCCAACGGGGTTGCTCATAAGCTTGGTAACAAACCCATGGTGACCATAGGAAGAGCTATCTATGATATAGATACTCAGCAGAGAACGGGCTTGATGCTCATGAATATCAGCGCCAGAGTCTTTGAGAAAATGCTGGGAGATTTAAGGTACAATGACATCTGCATCATGGGTACCGATGGATCTTTTATTGCGGGCAACAGGAAGCTTGCGCCGTACTACGAGAGCTCTTTTGTCTCAAAAGGAATAACTCACAAGGATATAGCAATAGAGGGCGAGAGGAGTCTTCTGTCTGGATGCAGAGTTTCAAATATGCCCATCGTGATCATGAAGACTTCCTCTTATGGCAACGAGGGAGTGCCTTTTACGGCCATTAACGTGATGATCTTTATGCTTGTGATCTTCATTATCCTTGCCTTCTACACAGGCTCTTTTATCAGCAGAAATGTAACCGATCCGGTATTTGAACTATCTTCCGCAATGGATAAGAACAGATCGTCGGGAGATCTTAAGAAGATCGATGTTAAGGTAAACAGCAGCGAGTTTGAGATGCTTGAGGGCGATTACAACAACATGATCGATCACGTTAACGATCTGATTGACCGTCTTATGGAGAAGGAAAAGACCCTTCAGAGAGCCGAGATGCGCGTGCTTCAGGAACAGATCAAGCCACACTTTTTGTATAACTCCATCGAGACTATAGGCTTTATGGCGCTGGATGCAGGTGCCGATAAGGTCCATGATGCGCTGGAGACCATGGGAAGCTTTTATCGCAACTTCCTCAGTAAGGGAGGAAGGGAAATCCCGTTCTCCAGGGAGATCAGTATAGTCAAGGATTACCTGTCCCTGCAAAAACTCAGATATGGGGATATAATAGAAGATGAATATGACATTCCCGCTGAGGCGGAGTACTTTATTGTCCCCAAGCTGATCCTTCAGCCGTTGGTGGAAAACAGTATTTATCACGGCATAAGGCTTAAGGGTGAGAAAGGTATGATCAGTATTTCAGCTTATGTTGATGAAATCGAGGGGGAGGAATACCCTGAGAGAGAACTCCACATTGTGGTCAAAGATACCGGTGTCGGAATGGATCAGGACAAGATCGACAAGATTCTCTCGGCAGAAGAAAAAGACAGACCGCAGGAGGCCGATGAGAGCTTCGGACTTTGGGGAACAATTCAGAGGATCAGAATGTACACCGGCAAAAAGGACTGCGTCAAGATAGAGAGTGAACAGGGTGAGTACACTCGAATTGAGATAACTATTGGAGCAAAATAATGAACAGAGCAATTAGGGTAATGATAATAGATGATGAGGAGTCTGCAAGAAAACTGATGCGGGCAGCCATTGACTGGGAGAGCCTTGGCATGGAGGTAGTTGGCGAAGCGGCCAGTGGAATTGAAGCTATCAATATTATTGATGATCTTCGTCCGGATATAGCATTTGTGGACATTTCAATGCCCTTCATGGATGGCATTGAGTTCACAGAGGTTGCGACCGGGAGATATCCCAATCTGATAATCATTATCATGACAGCTATAGATAAATTTGAGTACGCCAGAAAGTGCGTAAGTCTTCCGGTTTTTGATTACATGTTAAAGCCCATGGTAAGGGCAGAGGTAACCCCGGTTTTGGAGCGTGCAGCTGAAAAACTCAAGAGGGAAAAAGACTATTGGGAAGAGCAGAAAGAGAACGAAGAGCCGCATTCCGGAGAGAGTGACACCGATCTTATCACCAGATATCTTGAGGAGAACTTCACGGACAAGGAATTAAACCTGGCGTTTATCGCTCAGCACTTTGGCTTCTCGGCAAGTTATTTATCCAGGAAGTTCAAGCAGGACACGGGAAAAAAGTTTGTTGAATATCTCACGGACCTTCGAATGAAAAAGGCCATGGAGATCGCAAAGGGTGGTGTCAAGATGTATCAGGCTGCTGCGGAGGTGGGGATACCTGATCCCAACTACTTCAGCCGCTGTTTTAAAAAATACACCGGCATGAGTTATTCGGATTATGTTGCTGAACACACAAAATGATGAAGTTGGAGGTGAACATAAGACATGAAGAAAAACACAGCCTGGAGTGAAGTCTTTAACTTTTTTATGGTGGCAGTAGGAGCCTGTATTGCGGCTTTTTCCATCGAGGAATTTCTTGCACCCAATAAGATATTCGATGGAGGAATCGTGGGCGTTTCGATGCTTATTTCTTCTTTTACGGGCTTTAGGCTCAGTATCCTGACCTGGATACTCAATGTACCTTTTCTTATCTTAGGATGGAAAAAGAGAGGGCATATGTTCGTTATAAGAGCTATATTTGCCATGACTGTGTTCTCAGTTGCTGTTGCATTTTTTGAAAACCAGCCAAACATCACCTATGAGAGTCTTCTGGCAGTGACCTTCGGAGGACTTATTCTCGGCGTTGGGGTGGGGCTGGTCCTGAGGTACGGAGGCTGCCTTGACGGAACAGAGATCGTGGCATCAATCTTATCTCCAAGGATACATGTTGCTGTTGGCAGACAGATACTTGGTTTTAACGTTGTACTCTACCTTATAATCGGATTCGTGTTTGGCTGGAATCAGGGACTGTATTCCATACTGACATATGTGATAGTGTCTGTGGTAATGACAAGGGTTGAGGAAGGCTTTGATGCCCAGAGAGGTTGCCTTATCTTTACCCACGACGATGTACAGGCTATCAAGGATAAGATATACAAAGAGCTCGGAAGGACCTGCACGGAGTGGAAGACGGAAGGGTACATCGGAGGCGAGAACAGGGCTTTATATGTGGTGATAAGCCACTATGAAATGAGGCAGCTTCGTGAGATCGTAGCTGAATTTGAATGCTTTGTAACCATCTCCGATATAGATGAAATAATCGGCAGGAATATAAAGCTTACATTGTTGTAAAGGTAAAAAAGTAATTTGTTAGCACTCACCTTTGGTGAGTGCTAAATTTTTGTTGACTTTTGACTTGGAGGGAATTAAACTATTTTTTGTACGATAACAGATGTACAATTATGGCTCTTTTGAGCGAGTGTAATATAAAGGAGTGAGAATTATGGCTTCAAAAAAAGGTAACTTATCAATCAACAGCGAGAACATGTTTCCAATCATCAAGAAATGGCTCTATTCTGACCACGATATCTTTTACAGAGAAGTGATCTCAAATGCCTGCGATGCCATCACCAAGATCAAGAAGATGGACATGATGGGCGAGTACCAGCTTCCCGATGATTTCAAGCCTCGCGTAGATGTTGTTTTAAATGACAAAGACAAGACTATCAAAATCACTGATAACGGTATCGGTATGACAGCTGAGGAGGTTGAGGAGTACATCAATCAGGTTGCTTTCTCAGGTGCCACAGACTTCCTTAACAAGTACAAGGACAAGGCCAATGCGGACCAGATCATCGGTCATTTCGGACTTGGATTCTACTCAACATTCATGGTTTCGGATTCAGTAGATATCGATACACTTTCCTATAAGGGCGGCACACCGGTACACTGGACATGTGACGGCGGATCCGACTTCGAGATGGAAGATGGCACCAAGGCAGAGGTCGGAACAACAGTAACAATGCACCTGTCTGAGGACTGCCTTGAGTTCTGCAACGAGTACAAGGCAAGAGAAGTAATCCAGAAATACTGCTCATTCATGCCTTATGAGATTTATCTTTCAAAAGAGAATGAAGAAGGCACAGAGACTATCAAGGCTTCAGAGAAGCTTGATTCAGATACGGTTATAGAAGAGGTTCATCCTGAGAAGAAGGAGGGCGAGACAGAGGAGCCTGAACTTCAGTACAAGATAAAGAGAAGGCCTGAACTTTTAAATGATATTCATCCTCTATGGGCCAAGACTCCCAAGGACTGCACAGATGAGGAGTACAAGGAGTTCTACAGAAAGGTCTTCAGAGATTACAAGGAGCCTTTATTCTGGATCCACCTCAACATGGACTATCCGTTCAACTTAAAGGGTATCCTTTACTTCCCTAAGATCAACATGGAGTTTGAGTCAATCGAGGGAACAATCAAGCTTTACAACAATCAGGTATTCATTGCTGATAACATCAAGGAAGTAATCCCTGAGTATCTGATGCTCCTTAAGGGCGTTATCGACTGTCCTGATCTTCCTCTTAACGTATCAAGATCAGCCCTTCAGAATGACGGTTTTGTTAAGAAGATTTCCGAGTATATCTCCAAGAAGGTTGCGGAGAAGCTTGCAGGTCTTTGCAAGACTGACAAGGAAAACTACGACAAGTACTGGGACGATATCAGCCCATTCATCAAGTATGGATGTCTTCGTGATGACAAGTTCTGCGAGAAGATGACAGATTACATCCTCTTTAAGAACCTTGACGGCAAGTACCTTACAACACCAGAGGCTCTTCAGATCAACAAAGAAGCTGAAGAGGAAGCTAAGAAGGCTGATGAGAATGCGGTTGATCAGAATGGTGAGAAGGTTGAGGCTGAGGTTGTTGACGAGGGAGCGACACACAGCGATCAGAATGGAGCTGCTGGTGGAGCCCCAGCCAAAGATTCCGAAGAGTCAAGCCAGAATGGCGCAGACGATTCGTCGAATCTGACGGCCAGCCAGGAGGAAACCTCCAAGGAGCCTCGCACCATCTACTACGTAACAGACGAGCAGCAGCAGAGCCAGTACATCAACATGTTCAAGGCTCAGAAGATGGAAGCTTTCGTAATGAAGCACAACATCGATATTCCTTTCATGGAGCAGCTCGAGCGCAAGAACGAGGGCATCCGCTTTAAGAGAATCGATGCTGATCTTACAGATACCTTCAAGTCAAGAACAAGCAAGAAGGCAGCAGCTGAGCTCGAAGAGAAGGAGAAAGAGCTCTCAGAGAAGATCAAGAAGGCTCTTAAGAATGACAAGCTTACCGTTAAGCTTGAAAAGCTCAAGGACAAGAAGGTTTCATCAATGCTTACAGTCTCCGAGGAGTCACGTCGTATGGCAGAGATGATGAAGATGTATGCCATGAACGGAATGGGAATGGGAGATTTCGGAGCAGAGGGACAGACTCTTATCCTCAATGCCAACCATCCTCTTGTTCAGTATGTAATGGAGCATGAAGACAGTGATAATACCAAGACTATCTGTGAACAGCTCTATGACCTGGCACGCATTCAGAACGCACCTCTTGAGGGCGAGGCTATGACTAAGTTCGTTCAGAGAAGCAACGAGATCATGATGATCCTCGCAAAATAAGTTTGAGTAGTTTAGGGAAACGCTCTCTAAAGCGTTTCCCTTATTTGTGTATTGTGGTGGATTTTTATGTGGAACTATTTAAAGAGCTATTTTAAGATCGGAGAATTATTTAAAAAAATATTTTGGATCGCACTTTCATTTGCAACTGTTGGAGGAGTTTTTTTCTCACTTCCTTTAGGCTTATTTGTTTTGGGACCTGCAGCCGTAGCGGCTATCAAGCATACGGCCAAGAAGTTTACTCAGGATGCGGTTGTACCTTATTGGGGAGAGTGGTTTACCAGAAAAGAGATATTCAGACTGCTTTCAGGAGAGAAATTTAAGCCTTATGTCACCTCGCATGGGGAAACTGTCAGAGAGGTCAAAGTGAGCAGCAGCGGAAGATGGGTATGCATAAAGGACAGATACTATCCGCTCGCTTTAGTAAAAAGGTTTTATTTCAATAGGAATTTACAAAAATGCTATGTGTGCATGATTGATGGCACAGATATCGGAATGCAGGAATGGAGCGGAAGTAGTGAGATTAAGGATGCGGTTACTGAGCTCATGGGTACAGTTGCGGATTACCCGAAAGATTTGTGTAAATCTGCATTTGATGCCGCCAAGGATGATATGAATGTTAGTTACTATAAACTGGCTACTGCAGACTGGAGTGAATTCCGATATCTCTGGGAACAGAAATGTCGCGAACTGGATTATGGAAAAGGAGGAGAAAAGGTTGGCAAAAAACGAATCAGAAAGCTGACTGATCCTAACAATATAAAGGACTCGCTGTACAACAAGACACTTTCAGAAACAGAATTAGATGCGATATGCAACAGAATAAAATTGGACAAGGGTTTGGATGTACGCGCGTTCTCAAATTTAGACCGATATCAAAAGGATATCTATGTGCTCAACGGAGTAAAACTCTGCGAGAAACTGGGATATCCCGAGAATATAAAGGCTGAGGATTTCCTCTTTGACTGTATCAGGGATATCGAGAAGCCTTACTTTGATGATGCTATCAGAGTTTTGTCGGGATTTCCGAGAAAACATCTTATTTCAGAAATAGAAAGGTACGTGGAAATAGCACATGAGAAGGGAGACTTTGTCTTTGGCGCAGGTCTTTTGGCTCTTGCCAGATCAATAGATTATGAGATCAGCCTGGAAAGAGAGACTGAAGAAAAGATTTCAAATGAAGTCTCTGAGAGCAGTGGAACTCTGGGAGGTTCATCAGAGGCTGTAGCTCAGCAGGGCGGAGTAGCTGTGAAGTTTGAAGTGTGACTCCCCCACTGACTCCACCAGAGAACCACCCCACTTCAGCGATTTACTTAAACTGGTTCGCATCTGCATCGTACTTATATCCAATGCCTTCAAGCTTATCCGCAATCTCTTCTATCTCATTCTCACTGAGATCAAGTCCGTCAGCAAGCTTATCAAGGCTGCTGTAGTTGTCCCTTAGCTGCGTATTTATATAGCTTAGAAGTATAACAGGATCCTGAGGAATCATAGCATTTTTCTCCTTTTTTCTTACTTGGTTTTGATGGCAAATTAATCATACCATATCTTGATAAAATTTCTATAAATCACCACAGAATGTTGAAAGCACGCGATTTGCTGTAGTATAATCCCGTCTTTGACACCTAAAAAGCCGCAATCCCAGTCTATATCTAGGATTACGG
>CAMORK010000009.1 GCA_946623755.1 uncultured Butyrivibrio sp.
GACGAAAATAAGCATTTATGTCCACTCATATATTGGCTGACAACTGAATTGTAACCTCAACAATGTCTTTTTTGTTGGAAAAAATGCTCTTGTATTGACAGCCTCTTGACGAAGTTGTACTATTTAAAAAACTGAAGAACAAAAACAGATAGAGGTTGCATATTTAATGAGTAGCTTTGTTGATGCGTCAGGCGCAGATGAGATGGAGCGAAAGGTAAATATGCCGAAAGGTTCGGCCACCTGATGACCGGATGCTTGGGCATATAGTTAAGAGCTATATGACTGTCATCGCAAGATGGGGCGCTATCATTACGAAATACACTCAGCTACAGGGTGCTTTTGTATGGAATTTTATGCCGGCTCATACTTGTGAGTCGGTTTTTTATTTCATAGGAAATTGCTTGGCATTCCTATGAAATAAAAAACGCTCCGCTATGGATGCGCAAGCGACATTCTTTTTAATCTTGAAAAAAGTGAGGAGGAATTATGGCAATTTTTAAAGGAGCAGGAGTTGCAATCGCAACACCATTTTTAGACAACGGAGAGGTTAATTATGATGAGTTTGAACGACTTATCGAGTTTCAGATTCAGAATGGTACTGATGCTATCATAGTTTGTGGAACCACAGGTGAAGCAGCTACAATGACTGAAGCAGAGCACATGGAAGTAGTTAAATTCTGTATTGAAAAAGTAAAAAAGAGAATTCCTGTAATAGCTGGTACAGGATCTAATTGTACAAAAACAGCGGTTGAACTTTCAAAGCTTGCAGAAGAATATGGCGCTGACGGAGTACTTCTTGTAACACCATATTACAATAAGGCAACGCAGGAAGGACTTTATGCTCATTTTAGTGCGGTAGCAGATGCCATTAATATTCCTATTATTCTTTATAATGTTCCAAGTAGAACAGGATGCAATATACAGCCTGAGACAGCAGTAAGACTTTGCCGTGAAAAGAAAAATATTGTAGGAATAAAGGATGCAACAGGAAATATTGCACAGACATCAAGAATGATGCAGCTTGCGGATGGATGCATTGATCTTTATTCCGGAAATGATGATGAGATTGTACCTATCATGGCAGTTGGCGGACTTGGTGTTATTTCTGTTCTTTCCAATGTAGCGCCAAAGGAAACACATGAGATTTGCCAGAAATGTCTTGAGGGCGATTTTGCTGGCGCGAGAGAGCTTCAGTTTAAAGCACTTCCACTTGTGAAAGCTCTTTTCTCAGAGGTAAATCCTATTCCGGTTAAGAGTGCGCTTGAGATGATAGGATTCAAGGCAGGTCCACTTCGCCTTCCTCTTACAAAAATGGAGACTGCACATGAAGAAGTGTTAAGAGAAGAAATGAAAAAGTTTGGACTGATTTGATCTATGAAAGGTGGAATAGCGATGACAAAGATGATTATGCATGGCTGTAATGGCCGCATGGGACATGTAATTGCAGATCTGGTGAAAGAGGATGCTGATATAGAGATAGTTGCCGGAGTAGATGCATACGGCGAGAGTAGTTATGCTTTTCCTGTTTTCAAGAGCCTTGGTGAATGCAATGTTTCTGCTGATGTTATAGTTGATTTTTCCAATGCATCAGCAGCAGACGGACTTCTTGACTACTGCGCAGAAAAAAATATTCCTGTAGTTCTGTGTTCAACAGGTCTTTCTGAAAAACAGCTTGAAAAAGTCAGGGAAACTTCAGAAAAAGTTGCTGTTTTGAAGTCGGCAAATATGTCAGTTGGAATTAATGCTCTTTTGAAAGTGCTTAAGGAGGTGTCTCCTCTTTTTGCAGCAGCCGGATTTGATATTGAAATAGTTGAAAAACATCATAATCAGAAGCTTGATGCGCCAAGCGGAACGGCTATTGCTCTTGCTGACAGCATCAATGAGTCAATGAATAATGAATACGAATATGTTTATGACAGAAGCAGCAGAAGGGAAAAGAGACCTGAAAAGGAGATTGGAATTTCTGCTGTTCGCGGTGGTACTATAGTAGGAGACCATGATGTGATTTTTGCAGGCCATGATGAGGTGGTTACTTTGTCACACAGAGCATATTCAAGAGCTATCTTTGGAAAAGGTGCCATTGAAGCTGCCAAGTTTCTGGCAGGAAAAGGACCGGACATGTATGATATGGCCGATGTTCTTGCATAATTAATATACAGGAGAAAAAGATGAGATTCAGACCTTGCATCGATATCCACAATGGTAAAGTTAAGCAGATAGTCGGAAGCAGCCTGCAGGATAAATCCGATTCTGCCTGTGAAAATTTTGTTTCCGGCAATGATGCTGTCTTTTACGCCAGAATGTACAAAGAGCTTGGATTGGAAGGCGGACATATTATACTTTTAAATCCTGTACAAAGTCCATATTATGAAGGAACTAAAAGGCAGGCTATTGATGCACTTAACGCATGTCCGGGGCTGATGCAGGTGGGCGGCGGGATAACCGCAGATAATGCTAGTGAGTTTCTTGATGCAGGTGCTTCTCATGTTATAGTTACTTCTTTTGTATTTAAGAATGGGAAAATTAATTACGAGAATTTGAAGAAGCTTAAAAAAACAGTCGGAAAAGAGCATATTGTGTTGGATCTTTCTTGTAAGTCGTATAGTATTGGTGGCATTCCTTACAGTCTCAACAGCGAAATTGAGCAAATTTCAGAAAGAAATGTGGTGCTTCCCGACATAGAATACAGAGTTGTTACCGACAGATGGCAGAAGATGACAGATGTTGCGGTAAATGCTGAGACACTCGATATGCTTTCAGAGTACTGTGATGAATTCCTCATTCATGCGGCAGATGTGGAAGGAAAGCAAAATGGAATAGAAGAGGATGTCGCGGGCATACTGGGGAAATGGGCCAAGATTCCTATTACGTATGCAGGCGGTGTTCATGATCTTAATGATATTACCAAGCTGAAGAAAATTGGAAAAGGGAAAATCGATGTGACTGTTGGTAGTGCACTTGATATTTTCGGAGGACAACTATCTATAAAAGATGTAGTAAATGCTGTCCGGACTTAAATGCACATTATTGTTGATTTGCATTTACTTAAAAAGTGCAATAAAATTATATAGCTCAAAAAAGCCATCTAACATAAGTTAGATGGCTTTTATTGATTAATCATTGTTACAATCTTGCAAATTCAAAATAAATCTATTTTAGAATAAGGCACTTTGTAGTCTGATTAATGGCTTTAATACAAAGAATTAAAGCTTGTTTACGTTTACGGCCTGAGGTCCCTTTTCGCCCTGGATTACATCATACTCTACAGAAGCGCCCTCTTCGAGAGACTTGAAACCTTCCATGTTGAGTCCTGAATAATGTACGAATACATCATTTCCAGCCTCGTCAGAAATGAAGCCGTAACCCTTCTGGTTGTTGAACCACTTAACAGTACCTTTGTTCATCGTAAATACCTCCACAAAAATAAAAAGATAAATATGTTACGTTGTCTATGACAACATATTTACGATATCACATTAGTACGCAAAAGTAAAGCGATTTTAGCCAAGAGAGTGGAGCGATAACAGATCGGTGAAAGCCCTGTAATATCTAAAGTGTGTCTGATTCCACGGTGTTGTTTTACCAACAGTGGAAATAATGAATATACATTTTCTGTTATCTTTGTCATAAAATCTGGTGTAAATTATTGAGTAAGTCTGTCTTTTATTCAGAAATTCCTTGATTTTATGGGCAAAAGGCGGGATCATTTCGGGGCGGTTTATAACAACGAAATCGTCCAGCGCAAAGTATTGCTCCAGTTCGGGACTATCTAATATTCTTACAACGAAGTCTGTTGCAACTTTGTCTTTTATAGCGTCGCTTCCTGCGGAATATCGGTGTTTAAAGGGTTCTCCGACAAACAACATAACGTTTTGGAGACCGAAGGCCTCAGCAAATTCTGACATATACTGCTCAATGGTGCTGCCTTTGTCATGAAGAGCCATGTTGAACATTTTGACGATCACATCACCATAGGAGAGGTCTCTTTCGTTTATTTTTCTTGTATTTTTTTGTTTGAGCCTTATCTCTTCAAGAGTTCCGTGCTTCTCAGCCGTGTATATGATATACCTGTTTCGGCCTTTTTCTTTGGCAAGATACAGGCAGTGATCGGTAATTTCAAACAGCTCGTCGTAATTTTCTGCATCTTTAGGGAAAACAGCTGCACCGATGGAAACTGAAAGAGGATTGTCTTTATCAATTCCTTTGTCTGGGAATGTAGCGGTTACCTTGTTTTTTATTCCCTTAAGTTTGTCCCTTAGTTCTTTTTCGGATTCTATATCATAGAGCACAACAAGGAACTCATCACCGCCGAATCGCCCTGATATGCCATCGGCTCCAACTTCATTGGATATGATGTTCGCAATTCTTTTGACAACTTCATCACCAAACTGGTGTCCAAAGGTGTCGTTTACGGTCTTGAAAAAGTCTATATCTATGATTGCAATGGCAGTACCTTCAAGCCTTCTCTCATCTATCCTCTCTTTGGCGATTCTAAGGATATCACTTTTATCAAGAAGACCCGTCATGGAATCGTGTTTGATGCTGTTTATCTTGACTGCTCCCTGGTTTCTTAAGAGCTGAATACGTCCTACAACGCCATTTGGGCCCTTGTCATAGAAGACAAATGATTCATCCAGAATAGTATGCGAAACATCCGGATCATCGTTTAAAAGGTTGCCCTTTATGGTTGTGGTACCTCTGCCTACACCGGATTTTATCTGAGTGATAAAGCTTTTTACGCCATCAATCTGATCCCCAACAGCTCTTGAGAGCAGAATCTGTTCAAATTCACTTAAGGAATAAAGCTTTGTCTGGAAATCAGAAACTTCTGTATTGAATACGCTGACACTTTCCTCGCCGGGGGTGTATACAAAGTAAACATCCTCATACATATCAAGCTGGGCCTGATATATGTTTATGACTCTCATTAGGGAACTGTGGGCATTTAAGAGATCGGCGGCATCTACAATGGTAAGCCTTATGAAGTTCTTGTTTTCCCTGGCAGCCTTCATGTATGTGAAATACATGGTATGAGGGCAGATTACCTTACTGGGATACCAGTTTCCGTCGCAATTTTTAATGTTATTCAGATAAATATCCATGTCCTCGACAGCTACTAGCTCGTTCATTGGCTTTACAGCATAATCGCCGAGCTGATCATAGATCCAGGCATCCGCTGATACTATTTTCTGGTCATTTTTTGAGATGACTATATCGTGAAAACTTACGTCTTTCATATGTGTTCTGCCTTCCTCGTAAAAGAAATATAGGCACTAACTATATTCAGCTATCATTTTTACATAATAACGCAAACTACTAATTTTATTATATAACAAATAGTGGCAAGGAAAAAGCATATATGCTGTGGGCTTTACTTTAAAGTTTTAGCGTGATAAAATATTTAAGCACGAAAGTTTTGTTGACGAAATATAGTTAACATCAAATTAAATGGTTGGAGGGACCGAAATGAACAAAAAAATCAGAACAGATGCTGTTGATCACTTGTTTGATGCAATACTCTGCCTGCAAAATAAAGAGGAGTGCTACAGCTTCTTTGAGGATCTGTGTACTGTAAATGAACTTTTGTCACTCTCACAGAGATTTGAAGTTGCTTCGATGCTCAGAGATAAAAAGACATACCTTGAGATTGCCGAGAAGACAGGAGCTTCTACAGCGACAATCAGTAGAGTAAACAGATCTCTCAATTACGGAGATGACGGATATGAGCTGGTGTTTACCAGAATGCAGGACTAAATAATGACACTAAAAAAGAGGCTACATAGTAGCCTCTTTTTATGTGATCATTTCTTGTCTTTATTATCCTTATCATCTTCCTTGGTTTCTTCTTTTTTCTCTTCAGAGTTTTCTTCGGATGATTTGTCGGAGGCAGCGCGCTCTTTGGCAATTTCTGCGGAACTCTTGTCTATTGATGTCATATCGCATTTGCCGTGGAATACTGCATTCTCATCAATGATGATTCCCTTGCAGGTCACATCTCCGATAACCTTGCCGGTATCACTGATCTCAACCTTCCCCTGAGGTGCAGATACATTGCCGTTTATCTCGCCTGCAACATATGCGTTCATAGCTGAAACGGTACCTGTGATCTTGCCTTCCTGACCTACAATAAGTGCTCCGCTGATGGTTACGTTGCCATTTACGGTGCCATCGATTCTCGTGGAATCTTTGGTGGTAAGAGGACCATCAAGGATGGCTCCGGGACCGATAATGGTTCCAACTTGTTCTAATGCAGGATCTACATTGTTTTCTTTTTTGCTTCCAAACATGAAATTCCCTCCATCTAATACCCGGGTTATCACCCGTTGATTTCTATAAGTTCCTCCGGGTCGATATACTGTTCGTTCTGTTGTATCTGATAGCCAAGAGATGTGTTGTTTTCAGATATAACAAAGATGATATCACCCTTATCAATGGCAGATCCTTCTGTCACAAGAGGATCGCCGCTGTTTCTGTAAATTGAGATATAACCGTTGCCATGATCGATGGTGATCATGTTGCCGAATTTAACGTCGGTAGTAACTGTCTGGACAGTACCGGAACCTGATGCAATTACACTGTTACCGGCTGCGGAATCAAACAGAACAATAGGATTGCCTGTGGCTGTATCCTTGTTGTCTTCAGTGATCTTGGTTACCTGGGTTTCATTCGGGTCATCTAAAGCCGGTGTCATGGATGCGGTTCCTGTCAAAGGAAATCCTGTGGGAATTGCAAGCGTTTCTGCTTCTTCGGCGGAAATCTGTTCATCTTCAATTCTTTGATTGAGAGCTGCTGAAAGCTGCTGTACCTTGGTTTCAAGCTCATTGTTGGAAGCTTCCAGTGTGGCGCTTTCAGTGGTGAGTTCATCAATCCGCGCTTTCTGAACAAGTTCAATTGAATGAAGATGATTGATGGTAATAGCTGAGTAAATAATATAACAGATAATGATAAGTACTATACCAAAGGCTATGTAAGCCAGAAGCTGTGTCTTAAAGTGATTGAGATGTAGCCTTTTTGTGCTTCCGTCAGAATCCCCGGATATAACCATGAAAGTATAGTGTCTCTTATGTCTGTGTTTTCTGGGCTTTGTATCTTTGCTCATATAAACCTCCGCCTTAAACACTTTATTTTAACATATATAATAGGTTTTGCGCAACCAAAAAGCCCGGATGCGACAGTCGCACCCGGGGCTTTGGTTTTTGTTGTATTTAAGAAGGTTGTTAACCGAGGATAGCTTCTACAGTGTATTCCTTAACACCTTCTTCGTAAGGAATAACATTGCCCTGAACTTCCTTGCCATTTACAGTGAGCTTGCTGATGCCTTTCTGAGCACCGTTCTGCTTAACAGAAATGTTGTAGGTTGCTCCGCGATACTTTCTTGTGATCTGGAAATCGCCGAAGTCTTCAGGTACACAAGGATTGATTGAAAGTCCGTTGTGTGTAGGATATACACCCAGAATGTACTGGGAGATATTTACAAATGTCCATGCAGCTGTACCTGTGAGCCAGCTGTTCTTGCCCTGACCGTGGAACTTGGCATCTTTGCCGGCAACCATCTGTGAATATACATAAGGCTCTGTGCAGTGGATGTCACTGATCTCTTCAACGTATGCAGGACATGTCTTCTTGTAGATATCGAAAGCTCTGTTTCCGTGGCCGAGAACTGTCTCTGCGATAGAAACCCAAGGATTGTTGTGACAGAAGATACCGGCGTTCTCCTTGTATCCCGGTGGATATGAGCTTACTTCACCGAGTTCTAAGTGATACTTGGTATATGCAGGCTGAAGGATCATGATTCCGTACTTGGTATCAAGTCTCTCTTCAACACTCTTAAGAGCTTTCTCTGCAAGGCCTTCCTTAACACCGATTCCTGCAAGAACACAGAAGCCCTGAGGCTCAATGTAGATCTGTCCTTCTTCACACTCTTTTGATCCAACCTTATTGGAGTTGGCATCGTAAGCACGTACGAACCATTCTCCGTCCCAGCCGGCTGTTGTAGTAGCATCGTAAACTTTCTTGATCTCAGCTCTTGCACGCTCTGCCTCTGCCTTGTCGCCCTTGAGTTCTGCCAGCTGAGCATACTCTTCACCGTATTTAACAAACATTCCGGCGATGAATACTGACTCTGCAACAGGTCCCTCTGAAGGTCCGAAGGTCTGGAATGACTCACCGGGATGCTCAGAGAAGCAGTTGAGGTTCAGGCAGTCGTTCCAGTCAGCACGTCCGATAAGAGGAAGACCATGAGGTCCCTTGTGAGTAGCTGTGAAGTCAAATGAGCACTTAAGGTGTCCCATAAGAGTCTTGGCAACGCTCATGTCGTTATCGAAAGGAACCATTTCATCGAGGATTGAAAGGTCGCCTGTTTCTCTTATATATGCACTTGTGCCTGCAATGAGCCAGAGTGGATCATCATTGAAGCCTGATCCGATATCGGAGTTGCCCTTCTTGGTAAGTGGCTGGTACTGGTGATATGCACTACCATCCTGGAACTGAGTAGAAGCGATATCAATGATACGCTGTCTTGCTCTGTCGGGGATAAGGTGAACGAATCCGAGAAGATCCTGACAGGAATCTCTGAATCCCATTCCACGGCCGATACCTGACTCATAATAGGAAGCAGATCTGGACATGTTAAATGTTACCATGCACTGATACTGGTTCCAGATATTAACCATGCGGTCAACCTTCTCGTTGGAAGAAGATACATGGTAGATTGAAAGGAGCTCGCTCCAGTATTTCTTGAGTTCAGCAAGAGCTGCGTCTACGGCAGCTTCGTTGTTGTACTTCTTAAGCATTGCAACAGCAGGCTTTTTATTGACTACTGAAGGTGCTTCCCACTTATCATCCTCAGGGTTTTCAATATAACCAAGAGTGAAGACGAAGGTCTTGGACTCGCCGGGCTTAAGATCAACATTGATCTGATGAGCTGCGATTGGTGACCATCCGCTGGCTATTGAATTGGTACATTTGCCTGCAATTACAGCATCTGGGCTGTCAGGTCCGTTATATGCGCCAAGGAAATCATCACGGCTTGTATCAAAACCGTCTACCTTGGTGTTGACGCCGTAAATAGCATAGTGATTACGACGCTCTCTGTACTCAGTCTTGTGATAGATAACGCTTCCGCCATCGGTTACCTCAACTTCACCAGTTGAAAGGTTTCTCTGGAAGTTCTTCATATCATCGTCAGCGTTCCACAGACACCACTCTACATATGAAAAGAGGGTGATCTTTGCATCGCTGCTCTTATTATTGGTAAGAGTAACTTTTGAGATCTCGCAGTTGTCTTCCATTGGTACAAATGTGAGGACCCTGGCCTCTATATCATTCTTGGTTGAAACCCATGTGCTGTAGCCAAGGCCGTGTCTGCACTCATAGCTGTCCAGAGCTGTCTTTACAGGCTGCCATCCGGGATTCCATACAGTATCACCATCTTTAATAAAGAAGTACTTACCGTTGTTATCATAAGGAACATTGTTGTAACGATATCTTGTAAGACGCAGGAGTTTGGCATCCTTATAGAATGTATAACCTCCGCAGGTATTGGAAATGAGTGAAAAGAACTCTTTGTTGCCCAGATAGTTGATCCACGGAAGCGGAGTCTTGGGCGTTGTAATTACGTATTCGAGAGCATTGTCGTCAAAATAGCCGTACTTCATTGATAACCTCCTGTGTACTTAAACGTTTTCGATAAAAATCTAGCTGTATTATATATGTAAATGTACAGGATTTCAATACAAATTTCAACTTTTTTTAACGTCTTAAAAGCCGCATGAATACTAGGTTTACATTTACTTATGCGTGTAAGTTTGGCCAAAGCCGCACACAGAGTGCGTTTAAATCGAAAACGTTTAAAGAAAATATGAACAAACTATGTACAAACTTGAAAAAATATATGAAATGACGTTGGGAAATTTGTAAAAGACTCACAAAAATATCAAAATTGCACAAAAACTAAAAAACTCAACTTGATTTTAGAGTAATTTCGTTGTATATTGAAACTACGAAAACGATTAAGTGAGAAAACGTGAGAAAAACAGATGGCTAGACGTATTGTTTCATTAAAAGACATATCGAAGGCCTGTGGAGTGTCAATAGCAACGGTTTCCAAAGCGCTTAATGATCATAGCGACATAAGTAAGGAAACCAAGGAGAGAGTCAGAGAGATAGCTGACAAACTTGGATATCATCCAAATGCAGCTGCTCAGGCACTTAAGACAAACAGGTCCAATAATATCGGAGTGCTCTTTGTAGACGAAGCCAACAGTGGACTTACCCACGATTACTTCTCTCACGTGCTCGACAGTTTCAAGAAAAAGGCTGAGCAGGAAGGTTTCGATATTACCTTTATTAATGGAGACAAATCAAGATCCAATAAGATGAGTTATCTGTCCCATGCAATATACAGGGGATTCGACGGAGTGGTAATTGCCTGCGTTGAGTTTTCGGATCCGGAGGTGGATGAACTTATTAAGAGTAACATCCCGGTGGTTACAATAGACCACACCTTCTATAACAGAATTGCAATTGTCTCTGACAATATTAAGGGAATAAGAGATCTTGTTACTTATATATATGAACAGGGACATCGAAAGATAGCATACGTACATGGACTTGAGAACACCGCAGTAACTCAGTCACGACTTACCAGTTTTTACAATACTCTTCAGGATTTGGGAGTTCCGGTAAGAGATGAGTACATGGTAGCAAGCCCATACAGAAATACAGAAAAAGCCTTTGAAGCAACTACCAGACTCTTAGAGCTTCCCGATCCGCCAACATGCATCATGTATTCAGATGATTTTGCGGCTTTCGGTGGAATAAATGCCATCAGACAAAAGGGACTCAGGATTCCGGAAGATATATCCGTAGCCGGATATGACGGAATTGAACTTGCCAGAAGGATAAGTCCTCTGATGACAACGATAGTTCAGGATACAGATAAGATAGGAAGAGTTGCAGCAAGTAAACTCATTGATCTTATCAACAATCCCAAGGGAACTCTCATAGAGCAGATAGTAGTAGAAGGTACATTGGAAAAAGGCGAATCAGTCGCCAATATTAACCCGGTTTAAAATGGCCATAGCCGTTTTAAATATAATTCAAAATTCTTTTAAGAGAAAAGGGAGGTAAAAGTAGTTATGAGAAAGAAAATACTTAGCGTATTACTTTCAACAACAATGGTAGCCGGCATTCTTTCAGCATGCGGATCTGCAGCTGAGACACCTGCTACAGAAGCACCTGCAGCAGAAGCACCTGCAGCAGAGGCACCCGCAGCAGAGGCACCCGCAGCAGACGCAGCAACAGAGGCACCTGCAGCAGACGCAGCAGCAGAAGCACCTGCAGCTGATGAGGGCAAGGTTCTCAATATTTCAGCTTGGAACGAGGAGTTCAAGAGCCGTCTTACAGATCACTATCCTGGATATGAGGTAGTTGATGGAACAACAGGTAAGATCGGTGATGTTACAGTTAACTGGCTGATCACTCCTAACGAGGAGAATGCTTACCAGAACAGACTTGATGAGCTTCTTCTTGCACAGGATAGCGCTGCAGCAGATGATAAGATTGACCTTTTCCTTGTAGAGGCTGACTACGCAGTTAAGTACACAGACACAGATTACACAATGCCTATTAAGGATCTTGGAATCACAGATGATGAGCTCAAGGATCAGTACACTTACACACAGGACGTTGTTACAGATTCTAACGGTGTTCTTAAGGGAACATCATGGCAGGGCTGCCCTGGTGTTATGATCTACAACAGAGCAATCGCTAAGGAAGTATTCGGAACAGATGAGCCTGCAGACATTCAGGCTAAGTTCTCTGATTGGGATAAGTTCTTCGAGTCAGCCGGTGAGCTTGACAAGGCTGGTTACGATGTAATTTCTTCAACAGCTGATACATTCCGTGTATATCAGAACAACGCTAAGCTTCCTTGGGTTAACGGAACACAGATCCAGGTTGATGACAACCTTAAGAAGTGGGTTGAGGATTCTAAGAAGCTTGCAGACGCTGGCTACTGCAACACATGGGGCCAGTGGGGTGAGGACTGGAACAAGGGATTCTATCCTGAAGGAAAGGTATTCGCTTACTTTGGACCAGCTTGGCTTATTGACTTCTGTATGGCAGCTGACGTAGATGGCTCAGTAGCACACGATGGTGGCTGGGCAGCTACAGAGGGACCTCAGGGCTTCTACTGGGGCGGAACATGGATCTGCGCTGCAACAGGTACAGACAATGCTAACCTCGTTGCTGATATCATGAGAAAGATGACAATGGATCCTGAAGTTATGAAGGACATCGTTCTTAAGGACAATGACTTCGTAAACAACAGACCTGTTATGGAAGAGCTTGCAAACGATCCTTCTTACCAGAACGCAGTTCTTGGTGGACAGAACCCTCTTAAGATGTTCTGTGCAGGCGCTGACAACATCGACATGGCTAACCTTACAGCTTATGACCAGGGACTTCTTGGTGACTTCCAGACAGCTATGGGCGACTACATCAACGGCAACTATGCTACATATGATGAGGCTCTCGAGCAGTTCTACACACTTGCACTTCAGAGATATCCTGAGCTTACAAGATAAATGCAGAGCACTTAGTGAGGTTTCTCACGAACTTAGTGCGAGCTTTGGGTGAACACTTGGCGAGGAATTTTCGAGCCTAGTGAGAATCCCAAATCTTAAGAAACAAAATTTGCCTGCTGGCCTAGTGCCGGCAGGCAATTTCTTAAAAATCCAAGGGTAAAGAGTAAATATTTGCGGAGGTAAGGGTATGGACAAAAATAAGTCCACTAAAGCCAATCATAACGTGGTTAAGTTTAACCGCTGGGGATATATTTTCCTTATACCATTCTTTGTGACATATATCATCTTCAGTCTTATTCCACTTTTTTCAACTATATATAACAGTTTCTTTGAAAACTATCGTTCCGGACTTAAGCAGATCGGACCTAACTTTGTTGGTGGGGCCAACTATGTAAACCTGCTTACAACACCGGAAATTTGGAAATATTTAGGGAACACACTTCTTATGTGGGTTGGTGGTTTCATCCCACAGATTGTTATAGCTCTTTTGCTGGCTTACTGGTTCTCAGATCCTTCACTCAGACTGAAAGGACAGAGATTCTTCAAGACAGTAATCTATATGCCGAACCTGATCATGGCATCAGCGTTCTCAATGTTGTTCTTTGCACTGTTCTCAGACAGCGGCCCGGTTAACCAGATTCTTTTGAGTCTCGGTGCCATCAAGGAACCTTTCAAGTTCTTCCAGTTTGTGGGTGCTTCAAGAATCCTTGTTATGCTCATGAACTTCCTGATGTGGTTCGGTAACACAACCATCCTCCTTATGGCAGGTATGCTTGGTATCGACTCATCACTTTATGAAGCTGCTCAGGTTGACGGAGCTACAGCTTCACAGGTATTCTTCAAGATCACAATGCCTATTCTCCGTCCTATATTCATCTACGTGTTGATCACATCACTTATCGGTGGTCTGCAGATGTTCGATGTTCCTCAGATCTTGACAAACGGTCGTGGTAATCCTATGGATGCCCTTACCACAGTGATCATGCTCCTTAACAGATATCTTACAAGTAAGGACGTAGGTCGTGGTGGTGCTTTGTCAGTATTCTTGTTTATTGTAACCGGTATTCTGAGCCTTGTAGTATTCAGAATTAACAGTTCAAAAGAAAAGGATTAAGGAGGAAACAGGGATGAATAACGAAACAACAATGAAACCCCATGGAGTCCCAATTGGAGTAAGAAGAACTATTGCTTACATAACACTTATATTCTTTTCGTTCCTCTGCCTCATTTGGTTCTACATTTTGCTTATTAACTCAACCAGATCACATTCAGAGATGACACTGGGATTTACAGTTCTTCCCAGCACACATCTTCTTGATAACTGGTCAAGCCTTATAAACGGAACTATTCCTATTGCGAGAGGCTTTTTAAACAGTATTATCGTTTCAGTTTGCACAGCAGTACTCTGCACATACTTCTCAGCTATGACTGCATATGCCATCAATACATATCAGTTCAAGGGAAGAGCTGCTATTGCAACATTTATCCTGGCAATCATGATGATTCCCGGACAGGTTACCGCACTCGGTTTCCTGCGTTTGATCGTTAGACTTGGAATGGATGACTCAATTGTTCCTCTTATCATTCCTGCAATTGCTTCACCTGTTACGTACTTCTATCTGAAGCAGTACATGGAGAGTAACCTGCCTCTTTCACTGGTTGAGGCTGCAAGAATTGATGGTTCAGGCGAGTTCAGAACATTCAATACAATCATATTGCCGCTTATTAAGCCGGCGATCAGTGTTCAGATGATCTTTGCCTTTGTAGGAAGCTGGAATAACTACTTCACTCCGGCCCTGATCCTTCACACTGATACCAAGAAGACACTTCCTGTTATGATTGCTCAGCTGCGTGGTGCTGACTGGCTCCGTTTCGACATGGGTCAGATTTACATCATGATAGCTGCATCCATCTTCCCGGTTATCGTTATATACCTCCTGCTTTCAAGATACATTGTAGGTGGTGTATCGGCCGGTGCAGTAAAGGGATGATCAATTAGCTATCCTCCTATTTTACTCTTTCCTTTTATAAGCGTTTTGAAAAGCCATGGCGTTCCCCGACGTCATGGCTTTTCACTTGTAAATTTTAGTGTGACAGTTGTGTGATAAAAAAGTGTTATTATCTTCTTGTAAGTTTTCCAAAAAAAGGGAGGTAAATACAAATGAAAAACATAAATAACAAGAACATGCTTACATCAGAGGAACTTGGTCAGGTATCCGGAGGTGTAATGACAGATTATAACAAGACATCTTTAGATAACATGATCGGACTTTACAGAAATGGCAGCACTCTGGATAAGATCCTTACAGATGCTTCGGCGATATGGGATGAGTACGAAGAAGTTGGAGTGCCGGAGCAGTGGAAAAATACAAGCAGAGAAGAGTGCCTTGATTATATTTCACAAAACTGGTAAAAGGTCCAAATATACTGGCTGAACGGACAAAAGAATGCTAAACTATACTTGGAATAAAGATTAAATCCAAGGAGTGGCTACATAAATGAAAGCAAACAGATTATTGTTGAGGGTACTTTCTTCTGCGGTTATTGTAACGGCTGCGATTATATTACCGGCCCCGGTAGCGGGAGTTGTCAGGGCGGAGGAAGCTGTGACGGCTAAGGCTCCACAAGATATCGGAGCAACATCCGAAACTGTGCAGGAGCAGTCGAAAGGTGCGCAGGAGGCGGCTGAGGATGTACAGGATGCGGCTGAAAATGCAGGGCAGAATATAGACAGTTCAGAAGAGCAGATTACTGAGCAGGAGCAGGCAGCAAGAGAAGCTGAGGCTGCAAGAAAAGCACTTCAGAATGATCCCAGTCATATTCACCACTTTAAGTGGATCGCGATCATGAATGAGAGCGAATCTGCAGAAGGTACCATCAATTACATGTGCCCTGAGTGTGGTAAGATATGGTATTTCAGACCCGTATCAGCTTACTATGCATTTCAGGGAGATGTGGCAAGGCGCATAGAGACTGCACCGGAAAACGCTACTGTCAGTGTTAAGACATCTTTGTTTATCAATTTTAATAGACAGGTTATGGAAGCACTTGCAGAAAGGCCTGATGTTTCGCTGTATGTAAGTTTCCTGGATCAGGAATACAAGGGAAATCGTGTGAGCTTCGTGATACCGGCAGGAGAGGATACCATGTCACTTCTTGATGAGAACGGATATGCAGGATTTTTGTTCCTTGGCGGCAAATACGGACTGACAGTGGAAGAGCCAGTAGTGGTATCTGACACTGCAACTGAAACAACTGACACTGCAACTGAAACAACTGAAACTGCGACTGAAACAATTGAAACTGCGACTGTAACATACAGTACAAGCACAGAGAATTAAGTAATATGTTGTGACAAAGACCCGGAAGAAATCTTCCGGGCCTTTTTTGTTGTAATTATGTACAAAGGAAAATGCATAAAGCATGAATATTTATAAATTTTTCTACTTGCCTTTAAAACTTCACTGTGGTAAACTCTTTCGTATGCAGACAAATGTCCGCGAGACAAAAACACTTATGGAGACATAGCAGTGCAGCAGGATACAGGATATTACGTAATCAGAAAGCAGGCGGTACCTGAGGTTTTGCTCAAGGTCGTTGAGGCCAAGAAACTTTTGGAATCAGGCAAGGTCAAGACAGCGTCTGAAGCTGCCCAGAGACTTGGCATAAGCCGCAGCTCTTTTTACAAATACAAGGAAGATATATATGAGTTCCACGACAGTCTTCAGGGTACTACACTGACCCTGACATTTCAGATGAATGATGAGGTGGGACTTCTGTCATATGTGCTGAATCTCATAGCAGATTTCGGGGCAAACATTCTTACCATACATCAGTCCATTCCGCTAAACGGTGTGGCATCTATTTCAATCACAATTCAGGTATTACCGACGACAAGAGATATCATGGAGATGATCTCAATCATGGAAAAGACTGAAGGCGTGCACAAGGTACATATTACCGGCAGAAGTGCTACGCTTACATAAGGAGGAAGATATGGCAAAGGTAGCAGTATTAGGATACGGTACAGTAGGAAGCGGAGTAGTTGATGTTCTCGACAACAATGCTCTCGAGATCGAAAAGAGCGCAGGTGAGAAGCTGGAACTCAAGTACATCCTCGACCTCAGGGATTTCCCGGGGGATAAGCATGAGACTCAGGTTGTTCATGATATCAATATTATTCTTGATGATCCTGAGATAGAAGTTATATGTGAGACAATGGGAGGATTGGAGCCTGCATTTTCTTTTGAAAAGAGCGCTCTTGAGAGAGGTAAGAGCGTATGTACATCCAACAAGGAACTGGTTGCAGTTCACGGACCTGAGCTTGTTGAACTCGCCAAAAAGAACGGAGCAAGCTATCTCTTTGAGGCGAGCGTAGGCGGAGGAATCCCCCTTCTTAGAACGATCAATGATTCTCTTAAGCACGAGAAGATTGATTCCATAACAGGAATACTTAACGGAACAACAAACTACATCCTCACCAAGATGGACAAGGAGGGCATTGGATTTGCTACTGTTCTTAAGGCTGCTCAGGATAAGGGCTATGCAGAAAAGAATCCGGAAGCCGATGTTGAAGGCTATGATGCATGCCGTAAGATTGCCATCCTCTCAAGCCTCATGAGCGGAAAACACGTGAATTACGAAGATATTTACACAGAGGGAATTTCCAGGATCAGCATTGAGGATTTTGCTTATGCAAGGAAACTTGGAATGTCAATCAAGCTTCTTGGAATGTGCAGGAAAAATGAGAACGGATTCTTTTCCATTGTTGCTCCGTTCCTGATCCCGGATGAGAATCCTCTCGCCAATGTAAACGGCGTATTCAATGCCATAAATGTTCACGGAAACATGGTTGGCGACGTTATGTTCTACGGAAGAGGCGCCGGCAAGAACGCAACTGCAAGTGCTGTTGTTGCCGATGTTATAGATATCATCAAGCACAAGGGCAAACATATTAATGTCAACATGAACGCTGAGAAGGCAGTTCTTTCTCCCAAGGACAATGCGGTAAGAAAGTTCTTCGTAAGAGTTCCTTCTGAGAATAAGGAACAGGCCTATGACGTCTTTGGACAGGGAATAGTTGAGGTTACAAGTGAGAATGTATACAACGAGTTCGCATTCATCACCGATGATATCTCAGAGAAAGACTTCGATGAGAAGCTCTGGAGATTTGACAGTGTTAAGGGTTACATCAGACTTTACTGATGAATAAATTATAGAAGGAAGATTGAGCAATGAAAAAGGTAGTAAAATTTGGCGGAAGTTCACTGGCCAGTGCAGAACAGTTCAAGAAGGTATCAGAGATCATCAAGTCCGATCCCGAGCGCGTATATGTTGTACCGTCTGCACCCGGTAAAAGAAATTCCAAGGACACTAAGGTTACTGACATGCTTTACAAGACCTACGCCCTTGCAGAAGCGGGTAAAGATTTTTCCAAGCAGCTTGCTGATATTAAGGCCCGCTACGACGAGATCATCAAAGGGCTTAAGTTAAAGCTCGATCTTACAAATGAGTTCAAGACAATTGAAAAGAACTTTAAAGCAAATGCCGGAAGCGACTATGCTGCCAGCAGAGGTGAGTACTTAAACGGAATCATCATGGCTGCATACCTTGGTTATGAATTCATTGATGCGGCTACAGTTATCTGCTTTGACAAAAACGGCGAGTTTGATCCTGAAAAGACAAACAAGCTCATGGCCAAAAAGCTTGAAAAGACTCCTAAGGCAGTTGTACCCGGATTCTATGGTGCATATCCTGACGGAAGTATCAAGACTTTCTCAAGAGGCGGATCTGATATCACAGGGTCCATCGTATCAAGAGCTATCAAGGCTGATGTTTACGAGAACTGGACAGACGTTTCCGGATTCCTTGTTGCAGATCCAAGGATCATCGATAAGCCGCCGTACATCGAGACCATCACATACACAGAGCTTCGAGAGCTTGCATACATGGGAGCCGGCGTCCTCCACGAGGATGCTATTTTCCCTGTAAGAAAAGAAGGTATTCCGATCAACATCAGAAATACCAACAAGCCTGAGGATCCCGGAACATGGATTGTTGAGTCAACAGCTAAAAAGTCCAAGTACGTTATCACAGGAATTGCCGGTAAGAAGGGCTTCTGCTGCGTCAACGTTCTCAAGGATCAGATGAACTCTGAGATAGGATTTGTAAGAAAAGTTCTTCAGGCCTTTGAAGATCAGAATATCTCCATCGAGCATGTACCTTCGGGAATTGATACCATGACTGTATTTGTTCAGCAGGATGAGTTCATTGAGAAGGAGCAGGCAGTTGTTTCAGAGATCCACAGACTTGCACATCCTGACATGCTTGAGATTGAGTCGGATCTGGCTCTTATCGCAGTCGTTGGACGCGGAATGAAGTCCACAAGAGGAACTGCCGGCAGAATTTTCTCTGCTCTTGCTCATGCCAGTGTCAACGTCAGAATGATCGACCAGGGATCTTCTGAGCTTAACATCATCATTGGTGTTGAGACAAGAGACTTTGAGAAGGCGATTGAAGCTATCTACGATATATTTGTTTCTACAGCACTTTGATATAAAATAAGGAAGTCAGTGGGGACGGTTCTTTTGGACTCCAGTCCCCCTGACTTCCTTATTTTATATTTACTGCATAAGATACTCAATAAATGATTTGGCAGCGTCTACTCGCTGTGTGTTTACAGCTATTCCCGCAATCGGTGCTTCATCCGGATAAGCTTCACAGGATTTAAGTGCAGCTGAATTATCAAGGATGAAACCAACCGGAACAGGATCATCCATATCTTCTTTATCTACACGCTGGTAGGTGAAGTCTTCCTCATACTGCTTGGCCATGACTGCGTATTTGTTGTTCTCGTCATATTTGCCGGAAGTAATGTATTCCGTGTATTCCTCTGAGTTGAGATAGTCAATATATCCCTGATCCACATAGAAGATTTTGTCTGCCATGCCCTCAAGCTCGCTTTCTGTGTAAATCGTCCTGAGATCCGTGAAAGTGTCCTGGGATGCATATCTGCCCATAGTGTTTTCATCGCCGACTATCACATCGAGATCGTGACCCGCAAGCATTGCCATGATCTTTTCGCTGGTTGCAACCGAAGTAGTATCTACTATAGAAGACATAAAGTTTGAAGATGTGTCTACTATAACAGCATAGTTCTCAGTATCTATATTTGCGTACTCCGCAAAACCGTCCTGGAGAATATTTTGAGTCTCCATCCCCCTGTTGTTGATAAACATTGCATACATGGCGTATGGCTTATTATTGGAAATGTCTCTTATGGTAACAGCGATGAATATCAGAACCACAACAGCAACAATAGTGTGGATCTTGTAATACTCCCAAAAGTAATCCCAGTGGGCTTTAAACCCCTGTCCCTTTAACTTTTTCTGCTGTTCTTTTATCTCATCACGTACTGACATGTAAAATTCCTCCCGAATGTCTTAGGACTCATTCGAGAATTTTACGTTTATTGGAAAGAACTGTCAAGTTGCTCATAAACAAGAGTTTACAAATAAATAATATTTTTTTGGCGGTAAAACATATATAATAGAAATGATAAGTGATAACTGAGAAAAAACCTTGAAAGATTGAGAAAAGTAATATAACATAACTGTTAAAATTGATATTTTTTAAGGAGGAGAAGTTCTGTAATGGGTATCGATAACAATTATGTTGAGTGCCTTGTAGAGAGCAAAGCCTCACCATTTGTGAAGGTTTTGAGTTTTTTATCTCTTTTGTTGGCTGTTGTTTTCTTTCTTTCTTCAATCCTGGGTGTTCTGGGTATTGCAGGTCTTATCCTGTGCGTGGGCGCAGGCGCTTTGTATTATTTCCTTACTTTAAATGCTAATATCGAGTTTGAGTATCAGTACTGTGAGAGGGAGATTACAGTAGACAAGATTCTCAATAAGAGCAGACGTAAGAATGTTGCCAAGTATGATGTTAACAAGATTGAAGTTTTGGCACCATCACGCTCTTATCATCTCGATGAGTATAAGAATAAAACTCTTAAAGCTGTTGACTATTCTGCAAGACAGAAGGATCGTCAGCCTGATCCGACATATACATTTATATATGACGGCAAAGAAAGAGTAGTATTCGAGCCAAATGCAGAATTTGTAGCAGCTGTTAAAAATGTAGCACCACGCAAGGTGTTTACTGACTGAAAGATTAAGGGAGAGCGAGACAATGGGACAGATTATCGGCGAAGGAATTACATTTGATGACGTACTTTTAGTACCGGCATACTCACAGGTTATACCTAATCAGGTAGATGTTACTACATATCTTACCAAGAAGATCAAACTTAACATTCCTATGATGAGTGCGGGAATGGACACAGTTACAGAGCATAGAATGGCTATTGCCATGGCAAGACAGGGCGGTATCGGTATCATTCACAAGAACATGTCTATTGAGGCTCAGGCAGAAGAGGTAGACAAGGTTAAGAGATCAGAGAACGGTGTTATTACAGATCCTTTCTCACTTTCTCCTGAACATACCCTGGCCGATGCTGATTCACTTATGGCTAAATTCAGAATTTCCGGTGTGCCTATTACCGAGGGCAAGAAGCTTGTTGGTATCATTACCAACCGTGATCTTAAGTTTGAAAAAGACTTCTCCCAAAAGATAAAAGATGTAATGACAAGTGAGAACCTCATCACTGCCAAGGAGGGAATCACACTTGAGGAAGCAAAGAGCATACTCGCTCGTTCAAAGAAAGAGAAGCTTCCTATCGTAGATGACGACTATAACCTTGTTGGTCTTATCACTATCAAGGATATTGAAAAGACAATCAAGTACCCTCTCTCAGCCAAGGATGACCACGGACGTCTTCTTTGCGGAGCCGGAGTCGGTATTTCAGCAAACTGCCTTGACAGAGTAGCTGCACTTGTTGATGCCAAGGTAGACGTTGTTGTTCTTGATTCAGCTCACGGACATTCAGAGAACGTTCTTAAATGCCTTCGCATGATAAAAGAGAAATTCCCTGATCTTCAGGTTATTGCAGGAAACTGTGCTACTGCTGCAGCAACAAAAGACCTTATTGAGTCCGGAGCAGATGCAGTTAAGGTAGGTATCGGACCCGGATCGATCTGTACAACACGTGTGGTTGCAGGTATCGGTGTGCCTCAGATTACAGCAGTTATGGACTGCTACAGTATGGCCAAGCAGTATGGTATTCCGATCATAGCAGATGGCGGAATCAAGTACTCAGGCGATATCACAAAGGCTATTGCTGCCGGTGCAAATATCGTAATGATGGGCTCAATGTTTGCGGGATGCGACGAGGCTCCCGGAGAATTCGAGTTGTTCCAGGGTAGAAAATATAAGGTATATCGCGGAATGGGATCCATTTCAGCCATGGAGAACGGCTCCAAGGATCGTTACTTCCAGGAAGATGCCAAGAAACTTGTTCCTGAAGGCGTCGAAGGACGTGTGGCATACAAGGGAACTGTTGAGGATACTGTATTCCAGCTTATGGGTGGTCTTCGTTCAGGTATGGGATACTGTGGATGTGGCACAATTGAGGAACTCAAGGAGAACGGAAGATTCATCAAGATGACATCTGCTGCACTTCGTGAATCACATCCTCATGACATTCAGATCACTAAGGAAGCGCCTAACTATTCTGTGGATGATCATTGAAACGGAACATCCTTATGACGAGTTTAAATCAACCACACAAGTTCAAGTGCAAGGAGAGCTTGCATGCACGACATTAACACACCAGCTGAACTTATGCAGGCACAGAACAAGGGCTCATTCTCTACAGAGGGCGGAGCTCTTGCTAATCTTGCGCCTAAAAATAAGGAAGAGCTTAAGACCTGGCAGGATAAATTCTGTGAGATGGCCGGTGTGTATGCTCAGTGTCTGGGTGACAACGGAGTACCGATCACTGAGTTTTCGGGTAATTCCCACGAGATAGATATAATTAAAAAATATGTAACCCCCATCAGGATCCACAATATCTGTATGAGGGTTTCCGAGAGCGACCTTGAGGATCAGGCTGTTGAGATAACAGAGATCCCCAATCTCAGGCTCGCTGCGGTTGCAGTCGGCAACGGTGACAAGATCGAAGGTGTCTGGATCGTATGCGGAATCTTTACTGATGCCCAGTACGATCAGAGCTTTTTCCATTGTCCGCCGATCGATAATTTCCAGTACCAGATTTCCGAGAACAAATTTTATAAGACATTGGATCTTTTGAGAGAGACCTTGAATGTTCTTGTTAAGGTTGAGACATCAAGGTCAAGAGCTGTGGCTATAAGTGAGGAGAGCAAGGCTCAGGAAATGGAGATGACAAGCTCTTTCCACAGAGCAGAGACCATGACTGAAATTGTATCGCTCCTTGACAGCGATGACGGCATAGAAGAGGTCATGGCACAGGTTCTGTCCAAACTCTGCTCTTATCTTCAGATAAGCAATGCATTTACCTGTAAGATACACCACGGCACTCTTATGGACATTATTGTTCAGTGGACACAGCCGGGTGTCAGAAAGCTCTTTTCCGATACCACAGATCAGGAAGTCTGCTGGTTCCTTGGCAGTCCCAAGGCAATAGCTATATCCAGTGATACCCAGATGAATGCAGGTGAAAGAGAGCAGATTGAAAACCTTGGCATCAGAGCCCTGGTGGCAATGCCTATTGTTATAAACGGCAATCCTGCGTTCTATGCCTGCCTCACAGAGAACAGAGAAGACAGGGTATGGTCAATAGATGATATAAAATTCATCAATGACTCCATAAGGATCCTGCAGAGTATCATAACAAAAAGACTGCAGACCAATTCCCTGGCAAGCTCTTTTGCCTCTCTTGAAGCGGTTCTTGATAACGTGGGAAGTTCAATATATGTAAGGGATATTGCGTCGGGAATCCTGCTCTTTGCAAACAGAAGTTTTAAAAAGACCTTTAGCAAGGAACTTACGGAGAACCGTCTGGTGGAGCTTTTTGAGAGCAATATCCCGTCAAGAAGTCACAGCGGAAATTACGAAGTACACCACAGGGACAGAGAGAAATGGTATGACGTCTACTACACCAGGATCAAGTGGGTGGACGGCCGGCCGGTTTCACTCTGTGCCATCTATGATATTACGGAAAAGAAATTGTACCAGAAGCGTATAGAACAGCAGGCATATACGGACTTTTTGACAGGTCTTTTCAACAGAATGTGCTGCGAAAAGGACCTCGCAAGATATGTGGATGAAGCCAGAACCACCGGCAGGAGCGGGGCTCTCATGTATCTTGACCTGGACGATTTCAAACATATCAATGATACTCTGGGCCATCAGTACGGAGATGTGCTTCTGCAGGATATTTCCAAGGCTATCAGCAGGATAGAGGGAATCACAAATTCCTGCTATCGAATGGGCGGAGATGAGTTTGTTATCATTGTTCCTCCCGAGAGCTACAGCAGGATGGACAAGATAGTAGAAGAGATAAAGAATGCGTTTGCTACACCGTGGTACCTTAAGGACAGCGATTATTACTGTACCATGAGTATGGGTGTTGTCAGGTTTCCTGAACATGGTGACAATGTTCCGGAGCTGATAAGGAAATCGGATGTGGCCATGTATGAAGCCAAGAAATCCGGCAAGAACAGAATAGCTGAGTATTCGGATAACATCGATTCCTCCAATATTCACAGGATGGATCTTGAGAAGAACATGTATCAGGCTATTTCCAGGAAGGTGGAGGAGTTTGAGGTATACTTCCAGCCTGTATTCCGCAACGAGAAGGTCAAAGGAAGAGGCAAAAAGGATAAGGTAAAGCACCTCGTAGCAGAAGCCCTCGTAAGATGGAACAGCGATGCGCTTGGACTTCTTGACCCGGAAGAATTTGTTCCGCTTGCGGAATATCTCGGACTTATTACACCTATCGGCAATCATGTTCTTAAAAAAGCCTGTGAGTGCTGCAGGCAGTGGAATGAGTCCGGCAAAGGAGATTTTGCCATCAGCGTAAATATCTCTGTTGTGCAGATCATGCAGAACGATATCCTGGATATCATCAGAAGCTGCCTTGAAGATAATAATCTAAAGCCGGAGAATCTTATACTTGAGATCACTGAGAGGCTTGCAATAAATGATCTGGCAAGGACCAAACAGACTATTCTTGATATCAAGGCAATGGGAATCAGGCTTGCACTTGATGATTTCGGAACCGGTTATTCGGCGCTCAGCAGCATAAGGGCGCTGCCTTTTGACATAATAAAGCTCGATCGTGAATATGTAAAAGACATTGCGGATGACGAATATGCAAGGGCTTTTGTACGTTCTATGATTGATATAGGCAATTCCATCGGCGCGGATATATGCATAGAGGGCGTTGAGACCAAAGAGCAGATGGAAATCCTTGAAGGTATGGGGGTTAAATACATACAGGGTTATTACTATGACCAGCCACTGCGCCGGGCAGCCTTTGAGGAAAAGTATGTGTATAACTAGCGGGTTTATGCTACAATAGAATGTAATCATTTTTAATAGAAAGTTGGTTTAATAGAGTAAATGGCAGAAGAAGTAATTACAAACACAAATGAAAATCCTGAGGAAGAAAGCGGCTCAGGCAGGCACTTTATAGAAAGAGCCATCGACAAGGATTTGGAGGAAGGCGTATACGATCACGTATGTACCCGTTTCCCTCCCGAACCCAATGGCTTTTTGCACATTGGTCACGCCAAGAGTATACTTCTCAACTACGGAATGGCCAAGGAGTATAACGGCAAGTTCAACCTGAGATTCGATGATACCAATCCTACCAAGGAGAAATCCGAGTTCATGGATGCCATCATCGAGGATGTTAAGTGGCTTGGTGCCGACTATGAGGACAGGCTTTTCTATGCCTCTGATTACTTTGATCAGATGTATGAGGATGCTGTTAAGCTCATCAAGAAAGGAAAGGCTTATATCTCAGAACTCACAGCCGATGAGATAAGAGAGTACAGAGGAACTCTTACTGAGCCCGGCAAGAACGATCCCGGCAGAGACAGAAGCGTAGAGGAAAACCTTCGTCTCTTTGAGGAAATGAAGAGCGGCAAGGTTGCCGACGGAGCTATGACTCTTCGTGCCAAGATCGATATGGCATCACCTAACATCAATATGAGAGACCCGATCATCTATCGTGTTGCACATATGACACACGCAAGATGCGGAGACAAGTGGTGCATCTACCCTATGTATGACTTTGCACATCCTATTGAGGATGCCATCGAGGGTATCACACATTCACTCTGCACACTGGAGTTCGAGGACCACAGACCGCTTTACGACTGGGTTAAGACAGAGTGCGAATACAAAAATCCTCCACGTCAGATTGAGTTTGCCAAGATGTATCTCAACAACGTGGTTACAGGAAAAAGATATATCAAAAAGCTCGTAGAAGACGGAATAGTTGACGGATGGGATGATCCAAGACTTGTGACCATCGCATCACTCCGCAGAAGAGGATTTACACCGGAGTCCATCAAGATGTTCGTTGATATGTGCGGTATCAGTAAAGCACAGGCCACAGCTGAATACGCAATGCTTGAGTACTGCATCAGAGAGGACTTAAAGCTCAAGGCTAAGAGAATGCTCGCTGTTCTTGATCCTGTTAAGCTCATCATCGACAACTACCCTGAGGGCGAGACAGAGTATCTTGAGATCGAGAACAACAAAGAGGTTCCGGAGATGGGAACCCGTAAGATTCCTTTCGGAAAAGAGCTTTGGATAGAAAGAGAAGACTTTATGGAGGAACCTCCAAAGAAGTACTTCAGACTCTTCCCGGGCAACGAAGTAAGACTTATGAATGCTTACTTTGTAACATGCACAGGCTTTGAGAAGGATGAAAACGGCAACATTACCGAGATCCACTGCACATATGATCCCGAGACCAAGGGTGGAGACAGCGCAGACGGAAGAAAGGTAAAGGGAACAATCCACTGGGTTGCTGCCAAGGAAGCCGTTGACGCAGAGGTAAGACTCTACGAGAACATCATTGATGAAGAGAAGGGTGTTTACAACGAAGACGGATCACTTAACTTAAATCCCAACTCCATCAAGGTTATTAAGAACGCTAAGCTTGAGCCTGAACTTGCAAATGCCAAGGCATATGAGAAATTCCAGTTTGTGAGAAACGGATTCTTCTGCGTTGATTGCAAGGATTCAAAAGAAGGAGCACCGGTATTTAACAGAATAGTTTCACTTAAGAGTTCATTTGTGCTACCTAAAAAATAACTTACTAAGAGAGGTAATGGGCATGGGCATTTTTTCCGGATTTGAAAAACTGGGACTTGGAAACATAGAAGGCGAGGATCTTTTTGAAGATCCCAGGAAAAAAGAGGTGAAAGTCAAAAAGGAAGAAGCACCAAAGAAGCTTCAACTTGTAAATGAAGAGGATTACCTCTTTGACAAGAAGTATAAGTGCCCTGTATGCGAATCTGAATTCGAGGCAAAGACTGTCAGGACAGGTAAGGTAAGAATGAAGAACGTAGATATTGATCTGCGTCCTGACTACGATGAACTTGATCAGAACAAGTACGACGTAATTGCATGCCCGGCCTGCGGATATGCTGCTCTTGGCAGATATTTTCCGAATCTCAACAAGTATCAGATCGATGATATCAGAGTCAAGATCTGTATGAATTACAAGCATGAACCATGCAGGGATGCTATTTACAGCTATGATTATGCCAAGAGGCTTTATCAGCTGGCTCTGGCAAACGCAGTGGTCAAGAAGGCCAAGAACAGCGAGAAGGCATATATCTGCATGAAGTCAGCATGGGTTATCAGAGGTGAGACCCAGAGACTCGATCCCAACGATGAGAACTACAAGACCAAGAAGGCAGAGAACGATGCTCAGGAAAAAGAGCTTTTGGCCAACGCCCTTAATGGTTTTGTAATGGCGAGACAGACAGAGGAATTCCCTATTGCGGGAATGGATTCAACAACTCTGGATTATCTGATGGCTGCTCTTGCTGTAGAAACCGGTCAGAAAGACATTGCATCAAGGATGATAAGTGAGATCCTTACATCAAGAGTTGCAAACAGCAGGATAAAAGACAAGGCAAGAACTCTCAAGGAAATGCTTGGAGAAATAGAATAAATACAGGTATAAAAAATCCCTTACGGACTGAGGTCTGTAAGGGATTTATCATATTCATGTTTAAATTATTTATCTTCGTCGTCGAAGAACTCTTCCGACTCCTCGGGATCTTCTGCTGTTTCAGCCTTGGGCTCTTCCTTAGGCTCCTCACTGAGCTTGGCAGCTTCCTTGGATTCGGAATCAGTTGAAGCAGATGTGATATCTACGTATTTGCGTGAACCAAACTTTGAGTCTGAACTTGCATCCTCGTCATCATCAAAGTCATCGAAATCGTCGAAATCATCGTCATCAAAGCTGTCAGCGATTTCCTCTTCTCTCTTGCTGAGATAATAATATGCTCCGGCTGCGGCAGCACCTGCAGCGGCACAGAATAAAACGAACTTACCGAATGCATTGTTCTTGGACATTTTTAGCTCCCCTCCTGTTTCAAACGGTTATCTAAATTTTAATACAATTTGATTTTAAATAAAAGCCCTGAGTATTAAAATTTGATAAATAACGAAAAATCGTTTGATGTGGCTTTTTATAAATGATAAACTAATATTTAGACTGATAGAGTCAATACATTTGGAATGAGGCTATTCCATGAACGACAGATTTTGGGAACTTAAAAAAGAGAAACAGGACAGGATGATAAATTCAGCTCTAAAGGTCTTTTCCCAGTATGGATATAAACATGCCAGCACTGATGAGATTGTTAAGGGAGCTAATATCAGCAAGGGACTGTTGTTTCATTATTTCGAGAGTAAGATTGGGCTATATGCCTTTCTTTATGACTATGCCACAAGATTCGTGGCACTGGAACTTACGGCCAATGTAGATGAAAACGGATATTACGAGCTCTACAAGCAAATTTTAACTGCCAAGGCAAATTCGATGTCCCAGTATCCCTATATATTTCTTTTCCTGAACAAAGCTGATGAAGAGACTGATAATGAAGCGGTATCGGTTATAAGCGAGAGACGCGAGAAATATCAAAGGATTCTTCATGCTCTGAAGGAGAGGGCTGATATCACTGCATTTGCACCGGGGATTGATTTTGAGAAGGTTGGGGTAATACTTGATTTTACAATTGATGGACTAATACAGAAATCCGTACTTTCAGAGAATTTCAGGGCTGATTTCTTTTTGGAAGAAGCCACAGAATATGTTGATATGATGCAGAACATGACATCATAAGAACAAGGAGGGTTATATGAACAAGTTCTTAGTAGCAGGTGTTACGCAGATTGAGACCATCGTAAGAGTTGATAAGATTCCTGTGAGCTATGCTCCTCTTACAAACGTCAGCAACTCTATATTCACGGCTGTTGGCGGCGATGCTTATAACGAGTCTCTGGCCCTTAAATGGCTCGGGGATGAAGTATGCTTCATGTCCATTGTAGGACGTAACTTTGATCTTGATATGATCAATCCTCCGGACAGAAAGATCACTCTTTCAACTGAATACATCATTCCTCAGATGAAGGAAACACCCACAGAGGTTGTACTGTATGATAACAGCAGAAAACAGCAGACCTTTGAGGATATAAAAGACCTCAGGGATAATGTATATGATATGTCCATGGTTGCGCCTATTGCTGATAGCTGCGATATGATGGTCCTTGCGAATGCAAATTTCTGCAGACCTTTTGCCAGGGTGGCAGCAGAGCATAATAAGCCTATTGCGGTCAACATCAGAAACTACAACCCTGAGAAGGAAAAATACAACACGGATTTCCTTGAGCCGGCTAAGGTTCTATACTTCAGCGATGATACTCTGGCAGAAGATCCGTATGAGTTTATTGATCGTATATCAAAGACCTACGGAACAGAGATCATTATTCTCGGACAGGGCAGCGAGGGACTGATCCTTTTTGATAAGACAAAAGATTTAAGGGTGCACTATAACACTGTTAAGACCAACGAAGTTGTTAACACTATAGGTGCCGGAAACGCGCTGTTTGCATGCTTCCTTCATTACTACATGGAGACCGGGGAAAGTGTTAACGCCATCAAGAATGCACTTTTGTTTGCATCCTACAAGATCGGATACATGGGAACATCCAACGGATTCATGACAACCGATCAGCTTGAGCAGTGGAGAAATCTGATCTGGGGAATCAAAAAAAGCGAATTTGAAGAGAATCAGATTTAATAGAAAAATTCTTGTATTGAAATCCAAAAATGTGGTAAAGTAGAGCTATGGAAACGTTACCGGTAACAGGTAAAATTTCCGTAGCTCATTTAAACTTTATTCAGTTTTTTCACGCAAAAGGAGAGGTCAGATATGGCAAAAACAAGCAGCAAGTCCGGCAGAAGATGTGGTGTTTTACTTCCTATTTTTTCACTGCCTTCCAAGTATGGCATTGGAACTTTTTCAAAGGAAGCGTACGAGTTTGTGGATTTTCTTAAGGAGGCCGGTCAGAGTTACTGGCAGTTACTTCCTCTGGGACCAACAAGCTATGGAGACTCTCCTTATCAGTCATTCTCTACATTTGCGGGAAATCCCTATTTCATCGATATAACTGCACTGATAGAAGAAGGTCTTTTGACAACAGAAGATGCTGATAAGTGCGATTTTGGCGGATCCGAGGAGTACATTGACTATGAGAAGATGTACAAATCCAGATTTGTGCTGCTGAAAAAAGCCTATGAAAATATCGATAAGGCAAAAAATGCGGCCGGGCTCAAAAAGGACTTTGAGGCTTTTAAGAAAAAACGTGAAAATGACTGGCTTATGGATTATTCACTTTTCATGGCTCTTAAGAACGATTATGACGGCAGAAGCTGGAATACCTGGGAGGAGAGCATTCGCCTCAGAAAGCCGGCAGCCATGAAGAAAGCAAAAGAGAAATATGCCAAGGAGATAGATTTTTACAGCTTCCTGCAGTTCATGTTCCTTGAGCAGTGGACCAGACTTAAAAAATATGCTAATGACAACGGGATTGAGATCATCGGAGATATCCCGATCTATGTAGCGTTTGACAGCGCGGACACATGGGCGAATCCGGAGCTCTTCCAGCTCGACAAGAAGAATACGCCGATTGATGTGGCAGGATGTCCTCCTGATGCTTTCAGTGCTACAGGACAGCTCTGGGGTAATCCGCTCTATAAGTGGGATTATCACGAGAAGACAGGCTATAAGTGGTGGATGAAGAGAATTGAGCACTGCTACAGACTTTACGATGTTGTAAGGATTGACCATTTCCGTGGCTTTGATGAGTACTATGCAATTCCTTACGGTGATCCTACAGCGGAGTTTGGTGAGTGGAGAAAGGGCCCGGGATATAAGCTTTTCGAGACAATGAAAAAAGAGCTCGGTGAAAAGAAGGTCATCGCAGAGGACCTTGGATTCCTTACACCTTCAGTAATAAGACTGGTTAAAAAGACAGGCTATCCCGGAATGAAGATCCTTCAGTTTGCCTTTGATTCCAGAGAGGAGAGCGATTATCTTCCTCACAACTATACCAAGAACTGTATTGTTTACACAGGAACCCACGACAACGATACAACCAGAAGCTGGTTTGACCACCTTCCAAAGGATGATAAGAAGTTTGCCAAGGAATACCTTGGAATCAAGACCGCCAAGGATGCTGTATGGGCTACAATCAGAGCAAGCTTTGCAAGTGTGTCGGATACTGTTATAATTCCTATGCAGGATTATCTGGAGCTTCCCGGTTATGCAAGGATAAATACACCTTCAACTCTTGGTGGAAACTGGGTTTGGAGGATGAAGAAGGATGCTCTTTCACAGGAGCTTTGTAATAAGATGCATGACTTTGCCAGGATTTATCGCAGAACTGCTAAATAATTATTTTGGATGTGAGACATGTCAGAGATTACTATAGTTGAGATTGCCAGAAGATGCGGTGTTGGTGTCAGCACCGTATCGAGGGCTATTAATAATCATTCGGATATCAACCCCGAAACCAAAAAGAGAATAATGGAAGTTATCAGGGAAACAGGTTATATTCCCAATAACAGTGCCAGAAATTTAAAGAGGACCGATGCCAAGTGTATCGCAGTTCTCATAAGGGGAATCACCAATCCTTTCTTTGCTCCCATGATCGAAGTGGTTGAGAAGGAAGTTGAAGAGAGGAAATATGCCCTGGTTATCAGGCATGTTGAGTCTCATGAGGATGAAGTAGATGTGGCGCTTGAGCTTGAGAAGGAAAAGAGACTTCGCGGAATCATCTTCATGGGTGGAGCTGCCAAGCATTCAGCTGAGAAGATCAAACAGCTGAATGTTCCTGTTGTATTTGCGACAATCGGTTCAGATATCGCTGATGACCTCAGCAGAAATGAATATTCCACAGTTTCTGTTGACGATGAAAAAGAGAGTTTTAAGGTTGTGGAATATCTGATCGGACTTGGACACAAGAAGATCGCTATCCTGACAGAGGGAAGTGATACACCTTCAATTGTTAAGCTTCGTTTTAAAGGATACCTTGGGGCACTTGAAAAGCATGGTATCAAGCCGGATGAGAAGCTTATCAGATTTGTAGACCGTAGGATATATACATTCGGCAACGGTTATGAGACTACCAGGACACTGATCGAATCCGGTGAGAAATTTACAGCAATCTACTGTATTTCTGACGTTCTGGCGGTTGGAGCTCTGAGAGCTCTGGCTGATGCAGGAATTAAAGTTCCTGACGATGTCAGTGTTGTGGGATATGACGGACAGGAGATTGCAGAGTACTGTGTACCCAGGCTCACAACACTCAGGCAGCCCATGGTTGATATGGCTGAGGAGGCAATGAAGCTTCTGTTTAACATTATCGACAAGGAGTCCGGACATAAGCATATCGTCTTCCCGGGCGAGCTTATTGTTGGAGAATCTACCAGGAAGATAAAGTAATCTGAGCCCGGCTCTGTGGCGAGCCGGGTTTTTGATATTGATATGCGGTAGATGATGCGGTTTTATGAAAGGAGAATATGTGTTATGCAGCAGCTTGAGTATGAGGGATATATCGGAACAGTTAATTATGATGAGAAGTGCGATTACTATACAGGGGAAGTTAAGATAGATGATCGTATTTATACCTATGAAGGTGATACCCTGGAGGAGCTTCAGGAAGATTTCGAGGATATCATCGATTCAGTCATCGCATTTGATGAGATGGATGATATAGATGAGTATGAGGAGTAATAGCAAGGGGCAGGCAAATGTGATATACTACCTATGTTTTTGGAGGTAATGTATGAAAGAAGCATTGGATATTTTTCTTAAATATGTTCTGCCGTTTCTGGTGGCATATTTCCTTAACATGATATTAAATAAAGTCCTCAGTAAGAAGACTCTCAGGGGTAAGCTTCATCTGATATTCTTAAAGGGTATCATACTGGCACTTATCTGGGCAGTTGCTGCACTGACAGCACTTAGCGGGATTCCTGCATTTTCCAAGACATGGGAGACTGCTGTGGCTTCTTCAGGAATTGCAGCTGTAGTACTCGGTCTTGCAGCTCAGTCAACTCTTGCCAATGTGTTTTCCGGAATTGCTCTTTCTGCATCACATTCAAGACCCTTTGATATGGGAGACAGAATAAAGATCGACAGCTATGATCCCGGATTTGTTGAGGACATAACGCTCAGACATACAGTGATCAAAACATATCAGAATGAGATCATTTACATTCCGAACTCAATAGTCGGTTCATCAACTATTGTAAACTACACACAGGAACAGTCTTTCTCATATCCGATAAGAGTGTCTGTTGCCTATGGTACAGATATGCAGAAGGCTATGGATGTTATTGCCGATACGATAAAGGATCATCCCAAGCACTACGGCAAAAGACCTGTTGTTCTTTGCAAGAGCTGTGATGACAGCGGAGTAACACTGCAGGCACTTGTTGAGACAGAGGATTTCAGGGACAATCCAAAGACATGTTCCGAGTGCCTTGTTGAGATAATGAAGAGATTTAAGGAAGAGGGAATCGAGATTCCTTACAACAAACTTGTGCTTCTGCAGGGTCAGGAGTAGAATTTGCCCCTTTACAAAAAGCAGTTAATCTGTTTATACTATTTTGTTTGATCTAAACTGTGATTATATGGGAGGTGACATTACCGCATGGTTGCAGTTGGTAACTATTGATATATTTATGGAGGAAACCAACAATGAACAAAACAACCAACAAAACACTTTACATTGCACACGCGGCAATCATTGCAGCACTTTATGTGGTGCTCACAGCCCTTGCTGCAGGATTTGATCTTGCAAGCGGTGCTATTCAGGTGAGATTTTCGGAATGTCTTACAGTCCTTCCTTTCTTTACACCGGCAGCAGTACCCGGCGTGGTAATAGGATGTCTCATTTCAAACATCTTTTTCGGAGGAGCACTTCCGGATATTATCTTCGGAACTCTGGCTACACTTATTGGCGCAATAGGAACATATATGCTCAGAAAGAACAGATTCCTTTGCTCTGTTCCGCCTGTAGTTTCAAATGCGCTTATCATTCCTTTTGTGCTTAAGTATGCATATGCATTACCCGGCACACTTTGGTTTTTTGCACTTACAGTAGGAGCAGGAGAGATCATTACCTGCGTATTCTTTGGACAGATTCTTATTTCGGCTCTCATTCCGTTTAGAAATAGAATATTCGGAAACACTTCAGAGGCCGTTATGAAAATAAAATAATAAAAATTTGAGGGGTACGGTATGGGAAAGTTATATTTCAGGTATGGAGCTATGGGGAGTTCCAAGACCGCAAATGCACTGATGGTCAGGTATAACTATATCGAGAAGGGGCAGAACTGTATTCTGTTAAAACCCGGCATCGAGAACAGAGACGGAGAGAAGGTAGTAAGATCCAGAATGGGACTTGAGGCTGAGTGTACCTTTGTTGAGGAATTCCTTGATGAAGTTGTAAACGAATGGTTCACCAGGAAGTCTGATGCCTGGAAGAAGCTTGACTGTGTTCTTGTGGATGAGGCCCAGTTCCTTACCGAGGAGCAGGTTGACCTGTTGGCTGAGGTTGTAGACAGGTATGATCTTCCGGTTATCTGTTATGGCCTTAGAACAGACTTTACAAGTCATCTGTTTACGGGCTCCAAGCGCCTTATGGAGATTGCCAATTACATCGAAGAAGTTCCCACCGTATGCTGGTGCGGACGAAGAGCTCACTTTAACGCAAGAGTATGCAATGGCAAGATAGTAAGAGATGGCGAGCAGATCATGATGGGTGGTAATGAATCATACGTATCAGTCTGCAGAAGGCATTTCCTCAGCGGAGAAGTTAACGGAGTCCGCGAAAGAGATATACAGGAATAAATATTGAAAACGATATGCCCGAGTGGAGTTACTTCTACCCGGGCATTTTTGTTTTTGTGCAGTATTGAGTTATAGCGCAGCCAGATCCAGTTGTTGAATCAGTCCGACACCTCCGCTTTCCCGAAGGAAGACTCCGGAGGATCTCATCATAGCTGCTGTCAGGAAGTCAGAATTATGATGCGTAAATTCTGTTTCTGCATTGCCGAGATAAATTGCTCCCACATCGGATTCTTTTAAACTGAGAAGGCTGTCTGTACCATCTTCGTTTCTGATCCATACGCTGAGCTTTTCGTAGATATCATCGTTTTCATCGATCCATCCGTTGCCGTCTTTGTCGTAGACTGCAAGGTCAGCAAAACCGTTACCGCTCTTTGTTCCAAACAGTTCTGAGCCGTCACCTATCTTGCCATCGCCGTTCTTGTCATAGGCCAAAAAACCTGAGCCCTTTCCAAGATTTGATATCTTTTCCTCCTGTCCGTCACAATCCAGATCAAAGAAGAAGGACTGATCACTGATGTGCGTCACATCACTGCCAACATTGATGACCAAGGGATCAATAAGACTTACAGCGCTTGCTACACTCATGCCGGCATATTCTGTAAGGCGCCTGGACATTGAGAAGCTGACTCCAAAGTCAATTGATCTTCCGTCTTCAGTTAGAGCTGTGCCCGTTCCGCTAAAGGTGGTCTCCTCTGCTTCCATGTGAGTCATGGATACTGTTGTGACTTTGACGAAGGAATTTTCTGTCAACATGTTTGCGGTGTTTGACAGAGTCTGTTTAAAGCCTTTCGACTGACCATCACCTCCGAACATCTGGAGAAGTCGGAGTATCCTGTCCAGAAGAGATGCCCTTAGTTCAGAAATCTGATCCTCAATGGTGGACTCAAAAGTACTCAGATACTCAGTCTTGGCAGGCTTAAAGGAAGTGTATGTCTCACTTCCCAGAGCAGTAGATTCAGTATCACCTACTGCCTCACCACTCAGTTCGAGGGTATCAAGTTTCTTTTCCTGATTCTGCAGACTCTCAAGAAAAGACCCTCTGGTCATGGTACCGCTTTGAACCGAGATCTTGTTCTCCTCGTAGAAATTGCGTGAGGAGACAAGGTGCACATTACTTTGCGCAATTTTCATGGTACCTCCTTTGGGGATATGAAGGTACCGGCTTGCGCCAGGGGGCGCGTGGATTGTGCTGTTTTTATCCTGTACGCACAGGTGCACATCTGCAAAAAGACCCATTTTGGCCGCAAAAAAGGACCTTCATATCGATGAAGTTGTAACTCATCCATGAAGATCCATGCTTTCCGTAGCTTACATTACATTTATCGGCAAAAGACCTATGTCTCATTATAGTAATAATTAAAGACTAAATATTCTGACAGCTTGATTTTGATAAGACCAGTCCGTATAATTGACAGTGATTCTCGTGAAGGTATGTTACATGCACGGTAACTAAAGTTGAATTTAGTGAGGAAGTGGAGCAGATATGAGTTGGGAAGAGTATGTCAGAAAGGTTGTACCGTACACACCCGGGGAACAGCCTAAGATCAAGAATATAATCAAGCTTAATACAAATGAAAACCCTTATCCGCCGTCACCTCTGGTATTTAAAGCCTATGAGGAAACCGAGCTTGCGGATTTCAGGAAATATCCTGATCCTGTATGCTCTGCATTAGTGGATTCCATAGCATCTTTTTATGATGTAAAAAAAGAGAATGTCTTTGTGGGAGTGGGCTCGGATGATGTGTTGTCCATGGCTTTCCTCACATTCTTTAATTCTGATAAGCCGGTTCTTTTCCCGGATATAACATATTCGTTTTATGACGTGTGGGCAGATCTGTACAGGATTCCTTACAAGCAGATGCCTTTAAAGGACGATTTCACAATTGATCCTTCTGATTACTACGACGAGAACGGCGGAGTTGTTATTGCCAATCCCAATGCGCCCACAGGAGTTAAGCTTTCGCTTGACGCAATTGAGGATATCATCAGCCACAACAGAGATGTAGTTGTCATCGTTGATGAGGCATACGTTGATTTTGGGGCTGAGAGTGCACTTCCTCTTATTGATAAGTATGATAATCTCCTTGTGGTAAGAACTTATTCCAAATCAAGGTCACTGGCAGGACTTCGTATCGGATATGCTTTTGGATGCGAGAAGCTCATCAAATACCTTCTGGACGCCAAGTTTTCTTTTAACTCTTACACCATGAACATGCCATCCCTGATACTTGGGGCAGCGGCCATGAACGACAGGGCGTACTTTGAGGAGACAACAGCTAAGGTCGTAGCAACCAGAGAACGTGTCAAGGTTCAGCTTAAAGAGCTTGGCTTTAAGTTTGGAGATTCAGCTACAAACTTTATTTTTGCGTGTCACCCCGCTAAGTCAGGCAAAGATATATTTGATTATTTGCGCGCACATGATATAATAGTTCGTCGCTTTGATAAGCCAAGGATTGACGAATATCTGAGAATTTCCATCGGAACAGACGAGGAGATGGACAGACTGATTGAGGTTTTAAAGGAATATCTTGGCAAATAATTTTATGAGGAGAAATTATGTTAGCATTTTTTAAAGAGTCACTGATAGGACAGTATATAACAGTTTTCATTGTTTCAATGGTTCCGCTTATTGAGCTCAGAGGAGCAATTCCTATTGCTCATGGCTTTAATTTAACAGGTACTGGATTCAACCTGATCCTGGGATATGTTCTCATCGCAATCGGAAACATGGTCCCTGTACCTCTCATCTATTTCTTTGCAAGGAAAGTCCTTGAGTGGGGAAAAGACAAACCGGTTATCGGTAAGTTCTTTACCTTCTGCCTTGAAAAAGGAGAAAAGGGCGGACAGAAGCTTCAGGCCAAGGCAGGACAGGGACTGTTTGTTGCACTTATGCTTTTTGTAGGTATACCGCTTCCCGGAACAGGAGCATGGACAGGAACACTGGCAGCCAGTATTTTGGACATGGATTTTAAAAAGACGGTAACCGCAGTTGTTTGCGGAATTGCTTTGGCGGCTGTGATCGTAAGTGTTGTTTCAGCACTTGGATTTGGAGCATATGTAGGAATTACAGGCTGATCACAGCAGTTGATTGGAGGGAAATGCGCCCTTACAGGAGAATATAAATGGAAGCATATACAGATTTTGCAGCAGTATATGATACCTTTATGGATGAGACCCCATACGAAGTATGGGGTACTTTTGTTGCAGGACTTATTGAAAAATACGGGATTTCGAAACCTGTACGGTCAGGTGCAGATCAGGGAAAAGAGCTCCCGGAAGAATATGATACTGCCGAGGATTCTGAAAAGGCGCTGGATGAAGAGAAAAATCTTGTCGTTGAGCTCGGCTGCGGAACAGGCTCTTTTACCCAGGAACTCTATAAACTTGGCTATGACATTATGGGAATTGATCTATCGCCTGATATGCTCAATCTTGCCAGGATGAAGAGTCAGGAAGCGGGCTACAACATCATGTATCTTGAGCAGGACATGAGAGAGCTTGACCTTTACTGCACAGCAGGAACGATAGTCAGCGTCTGTGACAGCATTAATTACGTGCTTGAGGATCAGGAAGTTATAGACACGTTTAAGCTTGTTAACAATTTCCTCTATCCAAAGGGGCTTTTCATATTTGATTTCAATACACTGCACAAGTACCGCGATGTGATAGGCGACACAACCATTGCCGAGAACAGAGAGGACTGCAGCTTTATATGGGATAACTACTATCACGAGGACGATCATGTAAACGAGTATGATCTGACAATCTTTGCAAGGTGTGATGAAGAGGATGAGGTCTTCAGAAGATCGGTGGAGACACATTTCCAGAGAGGCTATACACTTGAGGAGATGAAGGGCTTCGTTGAGAAGGCGGGGCTTGAGTTCATTGAGGCCATTGACGCTGATACCCATGAGGCACCGGCAGACGACAGTGAGAGAATATACATAATTGCCAGAGAAAATGGAAAACGGATTTAAGGCTTATGCCCTAAATCCGTTATTTTTGGTAAGATCAGATCTCAATTGTGCCTTCAAATACTGTAGTTCCGGGGCCTTCCATGATGACCGGAGAATTTCCATCGCCATTCCAGGAGCAGGTCACGATGCCACCAAGAACATGGACATTTACAGTGTTGTCTGTGAGACCGTTTAAGATGCAAGCTACGGTTGTGGCGCAGCATCCTGTACCGCAGGCAAGTGTCTCACCTGTGCCGCGTTCCCATACTCTCATGTGAACGTTGTTCTTGTCATCAATCTTCACAAACTCAGTATTTGTGCGATTCGGGAAGAAAGGATGATTCTCAAATTCAGGTCCGAACTTTTCTATTTCAAAGTTCGCAAGATCAAAGTCATCCGGAAGAATGACTACAGCGTGGGGATTGCCCATGGATACGCAGGTTATTTCCCAGTCTCTTCCGGCAGCAGTGATAGGCGCTCTAAAGCATACATCTGACGGAATGTTCGAAAGAGCGGCATCGGGAAGATTTTCATAGCCGGATGAAACGGTTACCGGAACCTGTGGGGCGCTGAGTATCGGAGCTCCCATGTCTACCCTGACGCGCTCTACAAGATTATCGTCGTTAACTGTCAGGTCGATTAATTTCTTTTTCCCTGCACTTACTATGGTAAGGCTCTTCTTGTCAGTAAGGCGATGATCATAAACGTACTTGGCTACGCATCTGATGCCGTTTCCGCACATCTCTGATCTGGAACCGTCTGCGTTGTACATCTCCATTTCAAAATCTATTGAAGGGTCATCAACCGGGTTTATGAATATGAGACCGTCGGACCCAATGCCGAAGTGGCGGTCAGAAACCTTTACGGCCAGTTCGGATTTCTTTTCCTGAGGAACAGGCTCTGTGGCTCCGTTAACATAAACATAGTCGTTGCCGCAGCCGTGCATCTTGGTAAAACTTATCTTCATACAAATTCTCCTGTCTATGCATAATTATTTAAATACATAATAATGGTTTAATCTTGTGGTGTCTACGCGATAGTTGCCATATTTTGACTAATATATTAAAATAGATTGATTGTATGTAGATTTACTGCATACATTTAATTTTTTTGTGAGAACTTTAGAAACAGGAGAAATAACTATGGCATTATTAAAACAGTGGCGCGACATGGCGTATTCTGAGACTGCCAACAAGGGCGATCTTCAGAGACTTTGGACAGATTATTTTCAGAAGGAAAGAGACATCTATGCTGAGCTTTTAAAGAACCCTGATGAGGTTGTTAAGGGCACAGTTAAAGAGCTTGCTGACAAGTTCGGAATCGATGTTATGACAATGACAGGCTTCCTTGACGGAATCAATGACAGCCTTAAGGAGCAGAATCCTATCGAGGAGATGGAAGAGGATACAGAGGTTAACCTCGGCTTTGAGAAGGAGCTCCTTTACAAGAACATGGTAAATGCCGGAGCAGACTGGCTTTACAACCTTCCCGAGTGGGAGGCAATCTTTGATGAGGCTAAGAGAAAAGAGCTCTACAAGGAAGAGAAGGCTTCTCATACCATCAGAAAAGAAAACAAAGTATATCCTAATGATCCATGCCCTTGCGGAAGCGGCAAGAAGTACAAGAAGTGCCACGGACGCGCATAATATAAGCTGTACCCGGCGAGCAGAGCACTTGATGAGGTATTTCACGAATCTAGTGCGAGCCGTGGGTGAACACTTGGCGAGGTTTTGCCGAGCCTAGTGAGAATCCCAGTAGGGATTGCTATATAAATAAGTGGCTGCGCCCGGTAGGCGTAGCAGGAAGGGAAAAGAAATGACAAAAGAAGATTTTAAAGAAGTTTACCGCCACTCGTTGGCACACATCCTCGCCAAGGCCGTTATCGAGCTCTACGGCAAGGAAGTTCAGTATGCGATCGGACCACAGATCGATGATGGATGCTACTATGATTTCGTGCTTCCAAAGGCTGTGACCCAGGATGATTTCAAGACCATCGAGGATAAGATGAGAGAGATCATCAAGAGAAGAGAAGACTGGACAAGGAAGGAAGTTTCAAGAGCAGAGGCCCTTGAGATCTTCAAGGATCAGAAGTTCAAGACTGAGCTGATAAATGATCTTCCTGAGGATGAAACTCTTACAGTTTACTATACAGGTGAGGATTTTGTAGATCTCTGCAGAGGACCTCACGTAGATAATTCACAGGAACTTATGAATGTTTCCTACCAGCTTAAGAGCGTTTCGGGTGCTTACTGGAGAGGAGACGAGAAGAGAGACCAGCTCTCAAGAATTTACGTATATGCTTTCCAGACCAAGGATGAGCTCAAGCAGCACATCAAGATGATCCAGGAAGCTATGGAGAGAGATCACAAGAAAATCGGCGCTCAGCTTGATCTGTTCATGTTTGATGAGACTGCCCCCGGAATGCCTTACTGGCTTCCGAGAGGATGGAAGATGTATCAGGCACTTCTCAAGTATTCAAGAGAGGTTCAGGAGAGACACGGCTACACTGAGATCGCAGCTCCTCTTATCAACAACAAGAAGCTCTGGCTTATCAGCGGACACTGGGCTCACTATGTAAACAACATGTTCATGGTTCCCGGACTTGAGGGAATGGTTAAGGCTGATGCAGATATCCCTGAAGTTTACGAGAACTACAGAGATGCGGACGCGACACCCAAGCCTGTTAAGATCCAGGCAGGTTCCATGATCTACAACCGTGAGCTTGAGGACACAATGGCAGCCAAGCCTATGAACTGTCCTAACGCCATGATGACATACAGAAGAACCAATCATTCCTACAAAGAGCTTCCTATCAGATACAGTGAGTACGATGTACTTCACCGTAAGGAGAAGTCCGGACAGATGAACGGTCTTTTCCGTGTTCAGGAGTTCAGACAGGATGATGACCATACATTCGTAATGGAGTCACAGATCAAGGAGGAGATTGCAGATGTAATCGCAATTGCTGACGAGATCTACTCAACATTCGGTGTGACTTACAGAGCAGAGTTCTCAACAAGACCTGAGGACTTCATGGGTGATATCGAGGTTTGGAACAGAGCTGAGGCAGCCCTCAAGGAAATCCTTGATGAGAAGTATGGCGAGGGCGGATACGAGATCAACGAGGGAGACGGTGCTTTCTACGGACCTAAGATCGACCTCCAGATCAAGGATGCTCTTGGAAGAGAGTGGCAGTGCGGAACAGTACAGCTTGACTTCCAGCTTCCTCACAACTTCGGACTTACATACCAGGCACAGGACGGCACAATGCAGATGCCTGTTGTTATCCACAGAGCTATCTATGGTTCGCTTGAGAGATTCATCGGTATCATCATCGAGAACTTCAAGGGTGTATTCCCATTCTGGCTCAGCCCATATCAGGTAGGTATCGTTCCTATCAGAGTCGAGCACAACGAGTATGCTCAGAAGGTTGAGAAGGCTCTTATGGATGCGGGTATCCGTGTAGAAGCTGATTACTCCGACAACAACATGAAGGAGAAGATCAAGAAATACAAGAACTACAAGGATCCATACATCATCGTTGTAGGTGACAAGGAAGCTGCTGAGAACACTGTATCAATCAATGTTCGCGGCTCCAACAAGCAGATCCAGAATGTTCCTCTTGATGAGCTAGTTAAGATGTGCACCAGGATGAACAATGAGCATTCACTTGAACTTATTGATTCATATGAGGCATAATATTTAAGAATGATTCAGGCACAGCACTTTTGTGTTGTGCCTGTTGTTTGCTGTGAGGCTTAAAATGACAAAAAGGACTAAGATAACAGCGATGCAGCATTTGGGGCTTATATTCTTTGCTGCAGCGATCTATTGTCTGATCAGATCAATAACTTTATCAATGACAACTGATATCTGGTACGATGAGCTCTTTACCATGGAGTTCTCCGCAAGACCGGTAAAAGAGCTTATAGGACTTACTGCCAGGGATGTGCATCCGCCCTTTTACTACATGATAGTCAGGTTCTTTGTGCTTTTGTGCAGTGCCCTGGGCTTTGTGGGGGACGGCCCCATGCAGCTTGGAGCAGAGTCAGTTGCCAAGCTGGTATCTGTGCTTCCGTTTTTTATTTTGATGATATATGCGGCTACAAATATCAGGAAGCGCTTCGGTATCCTGCCGGCAGGAATGTTCTCTTTTGCCATAATAACCATGCCGCAGATGCCTGAGTACACCACTGAGATCCGCATGTACAGCTGGGCGGTACTGTTTGTTACGGCAGCCATGCTTCACGGATTTAATCTTCTGTGCTGCATCATGGGAAGGGAGAAGCAGGGATGGGATCTTCCCGATGGAATTATGCTGTGGCTGTATACCACGGCGGCAGCCTATACCCATTACTATGCTGCATTTTGCATTGGGATCATCTATGGCATTCTGGTCATCTGGATGCTGGTCTACTATATTCGTGTTGCCAAAAAGAAGACAGAGGGAAATATAAGCCTCAAGGCAGCAGCTACACTGATTGTGGCGCTGAACCTCACCATTGCATCTTACATTCCGTGGGTGTCATCTCTTTTGTCGCAGATGGGCGCCGTCAAGGCGAATTACTGGATACAGCCTGTGGGGATCAGGAGTATCGGCAGTGCCATCAAGCATCTGTTCAAGGGGTATTTTAACAATGACACACTTGCAGTGGTGATCGCTGTACTTTTCTTTGTCCTGATAACCTTTCTGCTTGTCAGGACCGTGATCAGAACTGTTTCGGGAAAAGAGCTGACGGATGCACTTACTCTGTTCTCGTTCTCGGTACTCCCGCTTGTTGTAATGACAGGACTTGTGGCATCTGCGCTTCTAAGACCTGTATTTGTCAACAGGTATATGATACCGGCTTACGGGTGCTTCTGGCTTGCGGTTTCCGTGATGGCATCCTATGAAATAGATCTTGTTTACAAGAGGGCAAAGGGGCAGATCTGTGGGAAGCTTGCAGGAGTAGCTCTGGCTGTTATCATGATCCTGGTGGGAGCTGTTGATTTCAGGGCCTTTATTGGCAATGAAGAATACCGTATGGTCAATATTGAGAAGACTCTTGATATGCTTTCGGGGATCAGTAACGATACGATCATTATCAGTAATTTTGAACACGTTCAGGGACTTTTATCCTATTACCTCAACAAGGGCGATGCCGATTACAAGGTTTACCTGTACGGCGCAGAGTCTGAGGCGCTGATTGAGGAGACGGTTCCGGGACTTGTGACTATAGAAGACTCTGTAGATATAGCCAATTATCTGGATGCAGGTAAAGACGTTCTTTTCCTTGGAAGCTTTAATGCCAGGGAAGTGATCCTGCAGGAATGGAATGATGAGTATTCGATCACTTCCGAGAATGAGGGAAGCTACCTCATGGAGAGATATTGGTTTGATGTATTCAGGCTTAGCAGATAACCTGATATTCGGAGATGTTATGAAAAGAAAAGTTTTAGGTATAGTAATGGCTGTTGTCATGTTCGTTATGACAGCGCTATGCACAAATTCGACTAAAGTGTTTGCAGAAGAAGACCTCAAGGAGGCTTCATGCTGCAGTTTTGTTGTGCCTCCGCAGTTTGTTCCAAGCTCGGTCAAGGGCCTTTTTATAAACAAGGATCATCCTATGGAGTCATCGACTATTCAGTACAGCGTATATTACAACAAGCTTGATGTTGTACTGACCAACAGAGAGAGGGCCGCTCTTGCTGAGATTAATGAGCCCAAGGTTACAGATAAATCTACAGATCTTACAAAAGGTATCTATCAGGAGACCATCTCTGCTGCTTACAACAGTGAATACGGTGAAGATGTTGGATATTCCGTCAGCTCTTTTGACAAAATAACTGTTGACGGTTATCCGGGATACAAGATTGAGGCAAGCTTCAGGGCTGCTGATCAGGAGACTGTATACCAGACGGTGTATATGCTTCTTTCCAGGTACAGGACCTTCACCATCACTTTCCAGAGAGCAGAAGATGATGACTGTCAGGACGTATTTTCAGAGTGTCAGTCCACTATCCATGTACATTAAACCGTTAATTGTGTTATCATTAATGTATGTATGACAAGCTAACGCAGCTGATATCAAACGGCGATTACAATGAAGCTTTATATGAATTTCAGGAGGAGTTTTTTCACATCGATGAGAGAACTCCTGAAGAAGCTGCCAAATTATGCGTTCTGGAGGCTTCGCTCTGGGAGGTTTTGAGCGACAGCCAGGCTGAGTTTGATGCCATTGCCAGAGGACTTTCATACAATCCGGGAGATTATGAGCTCTTTTACATGCTGGGGCTCTATTTTTTGAACCTGAATATAAATCAGGCCTTTCTTTGTATGGAGATGGCGGCTTTTTACTGCAGTGATGATACAGATCGGGAAGTGATCCTGGATACACTTACGGAACTTAAGAATACACCGGCAGTCAGGGTCAGGAATACCAGTATTATGATCCTCTCTTACAATGATCTGGAGATCATGAAGGACTGCATCAAATCTGTAGAAGATTTCTGTCCGGACGGAACTTTTGAGATTGTTGTAGTGGACAACGCATCAACTGAGGAAGGCGTTAGGGAGTATCTTCGTAAGAAAAGAGACAGTGCGGACTATCCCTTTATTCTTATCGAGAACGATGTAAATGTCGGTTTCCCCAAGGGATGCAACATAGGAGCCGCCGCCTGTAACAAAGATAACGATATTTTCTTTTTAAACAACGATGCGGTGCTAATGCAGAACTCTCTGTTTTTTCTGAGAATGGGGCTGTATGACAGCAGAGATGTAGGGGCATGCGGACCGTTTACCAACAGCGGATCGCTTCAGGAAATTGGTACTGATGAACTTTGGGATGAGAAGCCTTCTTACAAAGAGGCTATTGAAATATTCAGGGAGTATGCCAGGAAAAACGGCATTCCTAAGCACAACTCCTTCATAAACAGATTCAGGCTGACCGGGTTTGCTCTGCTTTTATCAAGAGATGCAATTCCTATGGTGGCAGCGGACGGTCAGGTTTTTGATGAGGCTTTTTCTCCTGCGTACTTTGAAGACGACGATCTGGGAATTCGTCTTGCACGGGCGGGATTTATGCAGTATCTGTGCGAGAGCAGCTACGTATATCACAACGGAGGAAACGGCTCCTTTGGTGCTTCGAAGGGCATGAAGGAGGGCCGGCAGAGATTTATCGATAAATGGGGCTTCGATATCTGGGGATATTCACTTCCCTGGTTTGAGGCTGCAGATACAGTTATAAGGCTTGCAAAAGAGAGAAAAGGACATCTTAAGGTGTTGGACTTTACCTGCGGTTTTGGTGCTACGGCATCATATATTAAAAGCCAATGCCCCGGTGTGTTCATAGCCGGTGTCTGCAGGACCTCTTTTGAAGCGGGGATTGCAAAAAAGATGGTTGATGATGTTGTGTTCGGTGAACTCAACACCGTCAGGCTTCCATGGAAAAGCCATTCTTTTGATGTTGTACTTGCTGAGACGATCTTTGTCAACAGGGCGAGGATAGGTGAGATGCTCAGAGAAGACGGGATACATATAGGCAATGATCAGGAGGAAACAAAGTGATCTGTCCAAAATGCGGGAAATCTTTACCGGGTAAAATGTGGATGAGTTTTCGCTTCTGTCCGTTTTGCGGAGAGAGACTGTTTGATGAGGGCAGGAAATACCTGCTGGAAATTCAATGCGTCGGTCAGCGTGAAGGCGATAATGCTATGATAGTGTTTCTTGATGATCGTCAGATGTACGAAGCCAAGGCCGGTGACAGTATATATATTGCAGTAGATGGCGGATTTCATTCTATAAAATTCAGGCAAAAGATAAGGAGCAGGATCATCACGCTTCTTGTGAACTGTAATTTTGTGCTGAAAGCTTATTTTAACAGCCTTTCCGGTCTGATTGAGACTAATGTAAATAAAGTCGAGGGGTCGAGTGGAGGAATAACGCCTAAGAGTCTGGGAGATAAGAAGATCACAAGTCCTGTGATGGTTACAGAAGAAGGCGAAAAGGCTTTTGATATCCTGCTTGGAGATGACGATCCCGAGTTTGAATTCAAGGCAACAAGCGGTTTTAAAGAAGGAATTCTGAGAATATATTCCGAGAGATGTGAATTCAGTACCGAGGGGCAGTTCAAAAAAGAGGTTATCCAGTATAAGAATGTAGTGGCCGTTAAGCGCAAAATGGGCTCTTTAGACATAGAATGTGCGGGAAATGTTCATAAAGTTTATAGTATTCCGAAAGATATCTACAATGAGGTTATGGCATTTTTGACTAATAGAATCAGCGAAGTTCAGGAAACACCATAACTTAGACGGAAAGCGGAAACCAAAAAACATATATAATAGTGTGTAATACAGCAAACAAACAGTGCTTTTGTGCTGTTTGTTTTTTCGTTAACATTTTGAAAATTCTACTTTTCAGATTAGATGTGGAATTTATTGGTTGACGTTAAAAAGTCTTTTATTGTAGCAATGAATTGTGAAAAAAGTGTGAACACTTTCGCAAATTCTTGTGGTGCAATGCAATTTCGTTAAAATGCCAAAAATCCGTGGTCAAACTCTATAAAAATTTATTGGAAAATTCCCCCAAAAAGTGAATGACGAAAAAACGTCTATGTGTTATATTATTGAATGCAAAAGAAAGAGATTTCACAAGAAAAACATTATAGGAGGTAGCGACACATGACAAAGGCTGAAATTCTTAAAAGAGAGATTCTTTCACAGTATAAAAGTGTTAGACAGTTTGCAATAGATATGTCTATTCCATACAGCACACTTGTAACAGCATTAGATAGGGGGATTGAGGGGATGGCTTACGGTACAGTAATCAAAATGTGTGATCGTCTTAATCTTAATCCGGTTGACTTCTCAACTCTTGAGCAGGGGACAGATCTTGGCAAGAAGATCGTTGAGAACCGTGTAATGCAGCAGTATGTTAAACTCAACAAGGCCGGAAGAAAGAAGATCCTTGACATGATGGGAGATTTCTCACAGCTTGACAAGTATCAGGCTGACTAAGCAGAACTTCCACCAGTCACATCAGATGACACAGCAAAAAGACTCTGTGGTATAATAATCCGCAGAGTCTTTTTTGATTTTCGGAGGAATTAATATGCATTATGATTATCTGGTAGTTGGCGCAGGATTATTTGGAGCTGTATTTGCAAGACAGATGAAGGAAAAGGGCAAAACAGTTCTTGTGATAGACAGAAGAGATCACATAGGCGGAAATGTTTACACCGAGAACAGGATGGGCATAAATGTTCATAAATATGGTGCTCATATTTTCCATACATCCGACAAAGAGGTCTGGGACTATGTGAATGAATTTGCCGAGTTCAACAACTACATCAACAGTCCTGTAGCTGTATATAAGGATGAGCTTTACAACCTGCCGTTCAATATGAATACCTTCAGCAAGATGTGGGGGATCAGAACACCCGATGAAGCCAGAGAGATAATAAATGCTCAGGCAGAGAAAGAGAAGGAACGCATAAGGAGCGAGAAAGGTACTGCTGAGTTTGAGGCTGAGAATCTTGAGGAGCAGGCACTTAGTCTTGCGGGACGCGATATATATGAAAAGCTTGTTAAAGGATACACTGAGAAGCAGTGGGGAAGAGATTGCAAGGAACTGCCTGCATTTATTATCCAGCGTCTGCCCATGAGATTTATCTATGATAACAACTACTTCAACGACCGCTATCAGGGAATTCCCATCGGAGGATATACTGCTATGGTGGAGAAAATTCTTGAAGGTATCGAAGTCAGGACAGGCACCGATTATTACGACTACATGAAACTTGAAGACGGACTTCCGGTAAAGCCTTTTGCTTCTGTAAGCGGAGACTCGTTTGACAAGATACTGTTCACGGGAATGATAGATGAGTTCTTTGGTTACAAGCTTGGAACTCTGGAGTACAGGTCGCTTCGATTTGAAACCGAAGATCTTCCGGATGTGGACAACTATCAGGGCAATGCGGTTGTAAACTACACTGAGAGGGAAATTCCATATACCAGGATTATTGAGCACAAGCATTTTGAATACGGAACAGGTAAGGGCACCATCATTACCCGGGAGTATCCTGCTGACTGGAAACATGGAGATGAGCCGTACTATCCGATGAACGATTCCAGAAATAACGAGCTCTATGCAAGATACAAGGAACTTGCAGAGGACTTCAGCGATGTATATTTTGGCGGAAGACTCGGACAGTACAAGTATTACAATATGGACAGGATAATCCGTGAAGCGCTCGATATGAGCAGATCAGTTAAATAAAGACAAAAATCAAGCCCCCAGGTTTATGTAGCCTGGGGGCTTGCTGCTACCGGAACGTTCACCGGCAGCTATATTATTTCAAGTCTTCCCCTCTGCAGCGGGGAGACTTAAGCGCCTTTGACAGCGCTTAGCAATAATTGTTGAACATCATTCCCGAATACTCACTTGTTATGTAAGGCGATGAATAATCTCGATTATCGGGATTCCTGTAATTAACAACCGGGCGCTCCACATATTTCATGGGGTCTACCGATATGTCTTTTGTCTTTTCAATCAGTGCATCCGCAAATTTGTTGATCGGGTCTAAGGCTTCCATGCTGCTTCCACCTGATACAGCCTGTTTTAGCATCTCGTCATCAACGGAAAGAGTACCGTTTCCTTCGAGCTTGACACCTATGTCCTCAACATTGCTAAGATACTGCTGAGCGATGCCGATGACTTCGGAACGGAGCTTGGTGCCTTTGAACTTATCACCCGATATTCCCGAAGCATCTTCTATGAAGCTGTTGTAATTATCTATCAGTGATACCACATGCTGCATCAGCGCTTCGTTGTCTTTCTTGATGCCTACGTGGATTGGAGATCCGGCATCTGTCAGAGAGTGCAGTGTGATATCGAATTTACCGCCTACCGTAAAGTGATTGGATACGGATACCTTGTCCTCACCGTTTAAGGTGAAGTGGGCGTTGGTAGCTGGTTCGGCAACCTTATCAAGTCCCAGGAAATCAACAGAGCCCTTTGCCAGCGGCGTATCTGCTTCAAATATTTCAAATTGGCTCAATTGTCCGGGCTTAAGTCCTGTATGACTTGACTGGATTTCAAGAGCCGACCTGTTGCCGTCTTCTATTATTCGGGCATTGAGGCCAATGTTTGCTTTGTTGATCAGAGTCTCGAGTTTCTTTTGGACATCTATATTGGTGTCGGTGTTGTAAATACTGTACTGGAACTCAAAGTCCTGACCGTTTATCCTGACATCAAAGGCATAATTGTTAGGTGAAAGACCTGTGGAATCGCGGGGGATCATATGCCCCCTGTTGACCTGACTGGTCGCCAGCTGTGTTGCCTCTATGTCAAAACCGATGACCCCGATATCCTGTTCCGGAGTCTTGCCGATATAGTTTGCCGAAACCTTGTCTTCATCGGTGGTAAAAGCGGAAGAGTGATTGAGTGAAGATTTATCCTCATGATCACTAAGCCTTTTGATACTGCCCTGAAGTGCTCGGGCTTTTTCTTTTATATCTATCGCATCGTTTCGTGATGCGTCATCGTCTGTAAGCAGATAAAGAGGGGACTTCTTGTTGATTTTTGCAATTGATTTATACACATCCCTCAGCTCATCCTTACGATGTGCGTCGGCCTGTGTAACATCCCTGGACACGTAGTCCTGTATGAAATGGTTGTAAGCACCATTAAAAGATATGCCTGCCATAATGCCCCTCCTTTCTTCCTTGATATACGTACGAGTCCTTCTCTCTACCAATCCTTTGGTATCAGTCGCACGAGGGCATATTTAGCCACGTTTAGTTACTCTTATAATACTAAAAACAAGTCAAATGTCAACAAAAATTAACGGTATTTAATTGAATTTAATACAAAGTTAATAATTAATTGCGTTCGGGTGCTCATATATATTATTATGAGATAAGTGAAAAATTCAGATATTATGGAGTATGTTCATGTTTTGGCTTGTGGCTTTGGCTTTGCTGTTATTATCGGCAAGAATTGCTCGTGTATATAGAGAGAGTATCCTTGATTCAATTACGGTTTCTTATGCGGGACTTTTAATGGTCCTGTATCTGCTGGCGTTTTTTGATGGGCTTAAGGGTATAGGAGTAGTCTCGGTTCTGGCTGTGGTTTATGTTCTTGTCCGGATGGTTATGGATGCCCGGGCAGACAAGAGCTCTTTTGCAAAAGAACTCTTAGAATATGGCAGGGTACTGGCTGACCCCGGAGTGATGTTTGCGGTGATCTGTACAGCTGCAGTCGGAGTGCTTACAAGGCAGCAGGTCTTTACCTGGTGGGACGACATCAACTTCTGGTCATCTGATGCCAAGCAGATATTTTTCCTGAATGGGTTTTCAGGCAAGTACGGAAACGTATCTCCGGAGTTCGGTGATTATCCGCCTGTCACTTCTCTTGCCAAGTGGTTGTTTCTCCGGATCGGTGACGGAGAGTATATAGAGAGCCTTCAGTTTCTCGGATATTTTGTGCTGTGTCTGATATTTCTTTTCCCTATGCTGTCAAAAGCCATGGCGGCTGTAAAAGCCTGCGAAATGAACAGATGGTGCAAGATTGCACTTCATGCGCTTGCATTTGTCTGCACTGTGCTGTTTCCCGGAGTTTTCAACGGCATAATCTACTACGGAACACCTGCCGATATTACAATGGCAATTGTTTATGGAGCTCTGCTGCTGGCAATATATGACAGCTACGGACACGAGAAGATCTTTTATTATGTAAGGATAGGTCTGTTTACGGCGGTACTTCTTCTGACAAAGTCCGTAGGATTTGAGTGGGCACTTTTTGCACTTATCTTCTATATTGTAGTGGCAAACAGAGAAAAGTTTATATGGCTGCCGGTTGCTTTTGCCGGAGTATCTTACGGGAGCTGGCTGCTGTTCTGCTTTGTGAACAGACGTGTTGCCAAGCTTACGGGAGCCGGGATCAGGATGGCTACTTCAGGCACATATTCGGCACCTGACAATACTTTTGACAAGATGAGATATTTTGCCGAAGGCTTCATGTTCCAGCCCATGCATTCGGATTACAATCTTACCGTGGATCTCTCGACGGGCGCGACGGTTCTTCTGATTTTTGGTGCCATGGCAGGAATGTATTTCCTGTGCATCCTCGGTAAGGGTGAGTTTAAGAAGATAGCTCTTTTCTCACTTATAACAGGGACACTTGCCTATGCAATAGTGTTTATTGCACATATATCATTGTTTCAGACAGAGGATCAATATCTGGACGCCTATGCCATGGGAATATCAATAGCAAGATACTGTGCACCATTTACGCTTGGAAGCACTTATCTGCTCATGGGAATTGGATTTAACAGGCTGAGAGCTTCAAAAGTGAAGAGGCGTGTGCTGATATTTGGAGGTGCCTGTGCGCTTCTTGTGATTCTGTGTGCGGACTACAGCGGAGTTTATAAGTATCTTCACGGTTACAGGGATCAACTCGCAGAGAACACAGCTTATGTTTCCGATATGGTGGGTGAGGATGGAAAAGAGCTTGTAAATGCGGTTTCAGACAGGTCATACTGGGGCAAAAGAGTTCTGGTACTCAGAGACGGACATGAGTACTACTGGGTACACAATACTTATATAAGTAAAGAGGCATCACCGGTGGCGCTGGTTTATGATACCTTCCTTATTGAGGAAGACACAGCCGATACCATCAGACAGAAGATGCTTGACAGTCACGCTTCTTACTTTTATGTTGAGGATAAAGAGGGTGTGGCTTTTGAACTGTTTTCGGACCTGGTTCCTGAAGGAGTGTATGAGCCGGGCACAGTAATAAAGATTGAAGGAGCAGGTAACTGATGGGAAATGTAACCCCCATTATAATTCCGGCGTATGAACCGGATGATAAATTAATAGGTCTGATGGATAATCTGGTGTCAGCAGGTCTTTCGCCGATAGTGGTCGTTAATGACGGCTCTGACAAAAGAGCTTACGGCAGGATTTTTGATGAAGTATCCGCAAGAGGAGCTGTTGTTCTGGATCACGCTGTCAATATGGGTAAGGGAAGGGCTCTTAAGACGGCTTTCAACTATTGCCTTAATGAGTATCCTGATATTGCCGGTGTGATAACCGCTGATTCCGACGGACAGCATACTGCTTCAGATATTAAGAAGTGTATGGATGCGCTTGTGCAGAATCCGGAGAAGCTTGTGCTGGGAGTCAGAGATTTTGACGAGTCCGGAATTCCCGCAAGATCTGTTTTTGGCAACAAAACAACCAGCAGAGTCATGAAGTTCCTTACCGGAATGAGCATCAGTGATACGCAGACCGGCCTTAGGGGAATATCTGCAGAGTTTATGAAATTTCTTTTGACGGAAAAGGGAGAGAGGTTTGAGTTTGAGACAAATATGCTCCTGTCCACCAAGGATCTGGGCATTGAGATACTCGAAGTTCCGATAAGGACTATTTATCTGGAAGAAAACAAGTCGAGCCACTTTAATCCCATTAAAGATTCAATCAGAATTTATGCGGTTTTTCTTAAATTCATGTTTTCGTCGCTGTCATCAAGCGTGGTGGACATCGCTCTGTTCAGTGTGTTTTGTGCGCTCTTTAGGAATGTACCTGTTGCAATCGGGTATATTATGCTTTCAACTATTCTGGCAAGAGTAATTTCCGCTACATATAATTTCCTTATTAACTATAAGGTAGTTTTTAAAAGCGGGAGCAACAGTGCAAAGGCTGCATTTAAGTATATCCTGCTGGCTCTTTTTATCATGCTCTCAAGCGGAGCGCTGGTAAGCTTCTTCCATGGATTCATTCCGACATCGCCTGAGTTTGTGGTGAAAATTCCTGTGGATTGTCTGCTCTTTCTGGTGAGCTTTTTTGTACAGAGAGAAATAGTCTACAAATAACAATAAAAATGTGTTGACGCGGAGAAATGTCTATGTTATATTAGACAAGCGACAAGAGATTTATGTCTTTTTTTTATGCGCAAAATTAGACAATTACTAAACGCGCGGAGGTGAAATAATGCGTACAAGAATTACATTAGCATGCACAGATTGCAAGAATCGTAACTATGACACAACCAAGGATAAGAAGACACATCCTGATCGTGTTGAAATGAAGAAGTATTGCCCTTTCTGCAAGAAGCATACTTTACATAAGGAAACAAAGTAATTTCATCCTTAAGTAGGAGGGAGACTACGGATATGGAACAGTCCAAGATCGGTGCTTTTTTTAAAGGTGTAAAGGCAGAGTTTGCAAGGATCATATGGCCTACAAGGGATGACGTTATCAAGCAGACAACAGCTGTAGTTGTTGTTTCTATCATTACTTGCGCTCTTATAGCTTTGCTTGATTATGCTTTTGAATATGGAATGAATTTTATTACATCCGTTTTCTAATCAAAAGGAGATAATATGTCAGAAGAAATGGAAAAGAGCCTCGAGCTGGTAGCTGAGGATTCTACCGAGGTAGTGTCTGATGAGGTATTATCAGATGCTGAGACTTCTGCAGAACAGGTAACAGATGCAGAAGGTGCAACTGAGAACGAGAATGCTCACTGGTACGTTGTTCATACATATTCCGGATATGAGAACAAGGTTAAGGCTAACCTTGAGAAGACCATAGAGAACAGACATCTTCAGAGTCAGATCCTTGAGGTAAGAGTACCTCTTCAGGATGTTGTAGAGGTTAAGAACGGTGCTCGCAAGAATGTTCAGAGAAAGATGTTCCCTGGTTATGTTCTTGTAAACATGGATATGAATGATGAGACATGGTATGTTGTCCGCAATACCCGTGGCGTAACAGGTTTTGTGGGACCGGGATCCAAGCCGGTACCGCTTACAGATGCTGAGATCAAGAATCTTGGTATCAACACCAAGAATACTATCACAGTTGACTTTGGTGTGGGCGATGAGATCGCTGTTATTGCCGGTGTTTGGAAGGATACAGCCGGAGTCGTACAGAGAATGGATTTCGGTAAGCAGACAGCTACGATCAACGTTGATCTGTTTGGTCGTGAGACACCTGTAGAGATCAGCTTTGCAGAAGTCAGAAAGATCGATTCATAAGTTTTGATATTTGGGCGCTCTGCGCTTGAATATATAGCAGCTTAGGCTGCACGTAACCGCTGAGTGGGAGCAATTTCCGACGCACGTCTTTTGGGCGGCGATAAAATTGCCCCTGTGATAGGTTCCAGCCGAGGTATTTTCGAGGCTGTTGAACCGAACCACTGGAGCAACACCGGAACTTTGCGCCGACCACATATTTTCAGGAGGTGCCAGAATGGCAAAGAAAGTCGAAGGAT
>CAMORK010000010.1 GCA_946623755.1 uncultured Butyrivibrio sp.
CATCCTCTTTAAAACTTTTCCCTCGTGTTACAATGCTAACTTAATGACATTGGCCGATGCAGGTGGTGTTTTTTTGGGAGGAGGGGTTGTCTAGTGGGGAACCAGACAACCCGTGTATGAAAAAAAGTATTGTTGGGGGTTCAGAAGTTGTTTCCTTCTGATGAGATTATAATAACGGGTAAATTTTGCCAAATTGTGTCAGAACTCTAAAAGAAATATAACGTATTATTAAAACAAAAATAAACGTATTTTCTTTTCATTTTTGAGTGTTTGAAACTGTAATAATGTTTCGTTTTGCCCTAAAATAGGGCGTTTTAGGTATGGCGTTTTTATTAGCACCGGAATACTATTATGGTAGATGGGAGTATTATATTTTCGTTTCACAAGGTTTGCGAACACTTAGTTTCGCAAGAAGGAGGCACCATGAGTAGTATTTCAGCAATTTCCGGTTACGGGAACTACTCAGCATATTCCGTTATTTCAAATGGTGGTCAGTATACACAGGCTGCCCAGGGAGCATCAGAGCTTGCTATTCAGGAAAAAACCGAATCTCAGGTAAGAGGACTTGAGGTAGGTAAGGAGAATCTCGAATCCGCAAAGTCTGCTCTTAATATTGAAGACGGAGCAATGGAAGGCATTACTGATTATCTTCAGAATATAAAGGAGCTTTCGGTCAAGGCTTCGAACGGTACTTTATCTGACGATGATAAGAAGTCTATTCAGTCGCAGATCAAGGAGTACCTCAAAGGTATAAATGACAGCGCCAACCAGGCAAAATACAATGAGAAAGATCTTTTAAACGGCTCAACCGGAGATCTTAAGGTCGCAACAGACAGCAACGGTTCACTGGTAAATGTGTCAACATACAACAGCACAACAAAGGCTCTTGGTATTGATGATTATGATGTGACCAAGGATGACTTTGATATGAGCAGGATTGATGAGGCTCTTGAGAAGGTTACGGCAAACAGAAGTAAAGCCGGATCCGAGACAAACGGTGTTGAGTACGCGCTCACATATAATTCACACGCAGCCATGGAGCTCAACGGATATCAGATGGATAAGGAAGAAGACAACTCCATGAGAGCTGTTATGGAAGCTAAGCAAAAAGAGCTTATGGATGTTTATCAGAACACACTTCTGGCGCAGAAGATGAGAGATGATGAGCAGAAAGCCATGAACATTTTTGCCTGATCGCTTAACAAATAAATTATAAAAAATGTCCGTCCCAGAAAGACAAGTGTCTTTTGGGGCGGTTTTCTTGATTTATATTAATCAGTTGTAGCGATTTTATGGTCAAATACTTGACATAAAGTAATATAAATTCTACACTAAACAAGGCTTGCACGTTTCGTTTTAAGAAGCGTGTGTAATAGGAGATTTATCTTCAGTGCAATGACGTACGGGCAAGTATGTGATTGCATTTATTTTGTCATAGTTTAGCGATTTAGCACGTTGAAGTTGCAACGCTTTGTGGGGGTAAATATTTTATTGCCATTACAATTATTTATTAACAGTTTGGAGATGCTATGAATACTAAGACTTTAATGTACATCGTAAAGAGAATCCTGCTTGCAATAGTTACGGTTTGGGTAGTTATCACAGTTACCTTCTTTGTAATGCATGCAGTTCCCGGTGGCCCATTTATCGGTGAGAAAGCCGTAAGTGAGTCGGTTATGAAGGCTATGGAAGCCAAATACGGACTGGACAAACCGCTTGGGGTCCAGTACCTTACATACCTTTCTGATGTTGTTACCAGGTTTGATTTTGGTCCATCACTCAAGCAGAAGGGTAGAAGTGTAAATGACATTATCTTTGATGGAATGAAGACATCAGCCAAGCTCGGTCTTATCGCTGCAGTAATTGCCCTTATAAGCGGCGTTATTCTGGGATCCATTGCTGCTCTTCGCAGAAACAAGATAATCGACAGGATCATCATGATCATTACAACAGCATTCGTTTCAATGCCTTCATTTATTATGGGATCTCTTTTACTGATTGCATTTGCCATAAATCTCAAATGGTTCCCGGCAAACGGAGCTTCCAAGAACGGACTTATACTTCCTGTTCTTACTTTGTCACTGTATCCTATGGCCTACATTACAAGGCTTACAAGATCTTCAATGCTTGAAGTACTTGGACAGGATTACATCAGAACAGCCAAGGCCAAGGGTGTATCCGGAATGAAGATCATTTTTGGGCATGCGCTTAAGAATTCACTGATTCCGGTAATAACATATTTCGGACCTATGCTTGCGGGTATTGTTACAGGTTCCCTGGTTGTTGAGCAGATTTTTGCCGTTCCCGGAATAGGAAGAGCTTTCGTAAACAGTATCACAGGTCGTGATTACCCTCTTATCATGGGTACTACGATCGTTCTTGCAACACTTATCGTTGTCATGAATCTTGTTGGTGACATTATGTATAAGGTTGTTGACCCGAGAATTACATTAGAGTAACTTCCGCAGAATATAGATTAGGAGAGATTAAAATGGATATCAGCAAGTTAAGTGCACAGGTTAATATGGATGATTTCATTCCTGCAACCGATGAAGAAAAAGAATATATGGTGCAGATGCGTCCTTCATCTACATTCTTTAAGGACTCTGTAAAGAGACTCCTTAAGAATAAGGTTGCGACGGTTTGTTTCTTTGTAATAGTAATAATAGCTCTTGGAGCTATATTTATCCCGATGTTTTGGCCCTATTCATATGACAGTATGCTGGGCATGACACCCGGTAAGCCTGTAGACAACAGCTTCAAGGACCTTCGCCCTTTTGAGTATGGTAAGTCAGAGCTTAAGAGGATTGAGGCCGGTGAGTCGGTTGTACCTCATATCTTTGGTACAGATTCTCAGGGCCGTGATTACTTTATCCGTGTTGTATACGGAACACGTATTTCACTGGCAGTTGGCTTCTTTGCCAGTCTTATTGTACTTATTATCGGTATGACCATCGGATCTGTAGCCGGTTATGCCGGAGGAGCCGTGGATCTGGTCATAATGCGAGTGGTTGATATTATATATTCGCTGCCCGACATGTTGATGGTAATTCTTTTGTCATCAGTGCTAAAGGTTGTTATGGAAGGAGCCCTGGACGGAACCGTCCTGGCCAAGATCGGTTCCAACATTATAAGTTTGTTTATAGTCTTTGGTGTACTGTACTGGGTATCCATGGCAAGACTTATAAGAGGACAGATCTTATCACTGCGTGAGCAGGAATATGTACTTGCAGCTGAGGCTGCCGGCGCTAAGGGAAAGTGGATCATATTAAAGCATCTTATCCCTAACTGCTTCTCAGTTATCATTATTTCTACAGCACTTCAGATCCCCAGCGCGATCTTTACCGAGAGTTACCTTTCATTCCTTGGACTTGGTGTAAATGCGCCTATGCCTTCACTTGGTTCACTTGCTTCTGATGCGCTCAACGGAATTTCATCTTATCCTTACAGACTGATCATTCCGGCAATTGTTATTTCACTGATTGTTCTTTCACTGAATCTGTTCGGTGACGGACTTCGCGACGCATTTGATCCTAAGTTAGATACATAATTCGGAGGCAACATAAAAATGAGATTATTAGAAGTAAGAGATCTGCATACCTCATTCTTCACTGATGCCGGTGAGGTAAAGGCAGTTAACGGAATATCCTTTAACCTGGACAGGGGCAAGGTACTCGGCATCGTTGGAGAGTCCGGAAGCGGCAAGTCAGTTACCGCATATTCGATCATGCAGATCCTGGCAGGAACAGGTAAGATCGTTTCGGGATCCATCAAACTGGACGGACAGGAGCTTGTAGGCGCCGGTGAGAAGGTCATGAAGACAGTTCGTGGAAATAAGGTTTCCATAATTTTCCAGGATCCCATGACATCGCTTAACCCTACATATACAATCGGACATCAGCTTATGGAGGCAATTCTTCTCCATACAGACAGAAATAAAGAGCAGGCCAGAGAAAGAGCTATCGAGATGCTCAGGCTCGTTAATGTAAATGAACCTGAAAAGCGAATGAATCAGTATCCGCATGAGTTCTCAGGTGGAATGAGACAGCGTGTTATGATCGCCATGGCTCTTGCCTGTGAACCCGATATCCTCATTGCTGATGAGCCTACAACAGCGCTTGATGTTACTATTCAGGCTCAGATCCTTGACCTTATGAAATCACTTCAGAAGGAACTTGGGATGGCTATCATCATGATCACTCATGACCTTGGCGTTGTGGCACAGATGTGTGATGAGGTTATTGTAATGTATGCAGGTTCTATCTGTGAGCAGGGAACTGCAGATGAGATTTTTTACAATCCATGTCATGAATACACAAAGGGACTGCTTCGTTCAATTCCTACTGAGGGGAATGACGGTCAGAAGCTTGAGCCTATTTCCGGAACACCTATTGACCTTCTTAATATGCCAAAGGGATGTCCTTTTGCACCAAGGTGTGATAATGCAATGAAGATCTGTCTTCGCGAGAGAGCAGAGCGTATGCAGATCAATGACGATCATGCGGCAGGCTGCTGGATGAATGTTAAAAAGCAGATGGAAGGCGGTGAAAAAGCATGAGCGAAAATAAGAACCTTGTTGAGATCAAACACCTCAAAGAATACTTTAACGTAAACGTTGGCTTTTTTAAGAGCAAACCACTTAAGGCTGTTGATGATGTCTCTTTTACAATTAAAAAAGGTGAGACACTGGGACTTGTAGGTGAGTCAGGTTGTGGCAAGACTACAGTAGGACGTACTATCCTTAATCTCTATAAGCCTACAGCGGGTGAGATCTGGTATGATGGCAAGCTCATCAAGACCAAAGAGGATATTCATGAGTTCAGAAAGAAAGCCACAATGGTTTTCCAGGATCCATATTCATCATTGAACCCCAGAATGACTGTGTCCGATATCATCGGAGAACCGTTGGATGTACATAACCTCTGTAGTTCCAAGGAGGAGAGAAGAGAGAGAATCCTTGAGCTTATGAGCTATGTAGGCCTTAACTCAGAGCACGCTTCAAGATATGCCCATGAGTTCTCAGGCGGACAGAGGCAGAGGATTGGTATTGCGAGAGCTCTTGCTGTCAATCCTGAATTCATCGTATGTGATGAACCTGTATCAGCTCTGGATGTTTCAATTCAGGCACAGGTAATCAATATGTTTGACGAACTCCAGGACAAGCTTGGACTTACATATTTGTTTATAGCACATGATCTTCTTGTTGTAAGACATATCAGTGACAGAATTGCTGTTATGTATCTTGGTAAGATGGTTGAACTTGCCGATGCAAATGAGATTTATGACAACCCAATGCATCCATACAGCAAGTCGCTTATATCATCGGTTCCGATTCCGGATCCCAAGATTGCCAGGGCCAATAAGCGTATCGTTCTTTCGGGAGATATACCAAGTCCCTTGAATGCTCCTTCAGGATGTCCATTCAGAACCAGATGTCCTTATGCCGATGAGCAGTGTGCAGCTTCAATGCCTGAGTTTAAGGACGTTAGCAAAGGACATTTCGTTGCCTGTCATCACGTAGAGGATGTTGCTAAGATCCAGAACAAGATTGTGCTAAATTAAATTTCATTACTGAAAGTGCACAATATATGTTAAAATGTTAAAGAATATGGTAATAGCCGTATTTTTTATAAAAACCATTCATAATAAGGAGGAAAATTATGAAAAAGAAGTTAGTTTCTCTTGTGCTTGCATCAAGCATGGTTCTTAGTCTTGCAGCATGTGGCGCACAGAGCACAGAAACAGCACCTGCTGACACTCAGACATCTGAGACAGCTCAGACAACAGATGCAACAACAGAGACACCGGCAGACACAACTGCAGAAGCACCTGCTGAGCCTGTCGGAGAGCAGACAATCAATGTATGTCTTGCTTCAGAGCCTGCATCACTTGATCCTGCGCTTAACTCTGCAGTAGACGGTGCTACACTTATCAACCACCTCTTCTCAGGTCTTGCTAAATGGGGACTTGATGCAAGCGGAAATCTTGAGCTTCAGCCTGATTGTGCTGAGGAACTTGTTGAAGGTGTAACAAACGAAGACGGAACAGTAACTTATACTTACACATTAAGAGATGGTCTTACATGGTCAGACGGACAGCCTGTAACAGCAAATGACTTCGTATTTGCATGGAACAGAGCAATCGCTCCTGAGACAGCAGCCGACTATGGTTACATGTTCGAAGTTGTTGACGGATATGCTGATGGTAAGCTTAATGTTAACGCTGTAGATGACAAGACTCTTGAAGTTACTCTTGCAAACACAGTTGCTTACTGGGATGAGCTTCTTGCATTCCCTACATACATGCCTGTTCGTGAGGATGTAGTTGCTAACGAGGCATGGGCTACAGATCCTTCTACATATGTATGTAACGGTGCATACACAATGACAAGCTGGGATCACAACTCACTTATCACACTCACAAAGAACGAGAACTTCTATGATGCTGATAAGATCACAATGAATGAGATCAATTTCTACCTTTCAGATGATGCTAACAACCAGCTCGCAAACTTCGAGAACGGTGACTGGCAGATGATCGATGACGTTCCTACAAACGAGATCGCTAACCTTAAGGAGACATATCCTGATGAGTTCGTAACAGCAGGTCAGCTTGGAACATACTATGTATGCTGGAACATCAACGAGAACATCCTTCCTTCTTCAAGCACACTTACAGGTGCTGACAAGGCAGCTGCTGAGAACGAGATTCGTAACGCACTTGCACTTCTTATCGACAGAAACTACATTGTAAACGACGTAGCACAGGGAGGACAGGTTCCTGCTTCTTCATTCGTAGCTATGGGTCTTACAGATGCTGATGGTTCACAGTTCTATGAGAATGCCGGCGGAAACAGCTTTGCAGGATACTATGATGTATCTGAGGATGCTTACGAGGCAAACTGGAGCGCAGCTCTTGAGACACTCAAGAAGTACTACACATTTGACGAGGCTACACAGCAGTTCACAGACTTCCCTACACTTACATACCTCTACAACACTTCAGAGGGACACAAGGCTATTGCTGAGGCTATTCAGGCTACATTCGCAGGAATCGGTATCACAATGAACCTTGAGAACCAGGAGTGGGCTACATTCCTTGATACACGTAAGGCAGGTAATTACTCAATCGCACGTAACGGTTGGCTCGGTGATTACAACGATCCTATTTCATTCCTTGATATGTGGACAACACAGTCTGGTAACAACGATGTTCAGTTTGGTAAGGGCGACAACGCAAGTGTTCAGGCTTACTCACTTGACATCACAGATCTTGGATATGAGACAAAGGTTGAGAACGGAACATGGGCTGAGACATATGATGTTCTTATAAGCGACATCAAGACCTGCACAGATCCTAACACTCGTTATGAGCTTATGCACAGAGCTGAGGATCTTCTTATGTCAACAGGTTGCATCTGCCCTATTTACTTCTACACAGATCTTTACATGATCAGCAGTAACGTAAAGGGATTCTTCTCAAGTCCTCTTGGATACAAGTACTTCATGTACTGCACTATCACAGGCTGAAAGTAATCACTTGGCGAGGTCCTTTCGAGCCTAGTGTACTACTTTGTTCTGGCGAGCACGCAGTGCGAGAGCAGAACTACCTTGTGACAATAAGCTGCAAAAAACAAGAGCCGATACCATTTGGTATCGGCTCTTTTATTAGTTTGTATATTTAAAGATTTCCGGTTTCAGAAAGCCTTCTTAACGATCATATGAACCTTGCCACCGATGATAGAGATCTTTACATCATCAGCAAGCTTCTTAAGAACAGATGCCTCGTACTGATCATACTCAGGATCATCTACAAAGTGTCCAACGACATCTGATGCGATATCATCGGGAAGTTCATAATAAACCTTATCAGAATCTGCTGTCATAGCCTGCTCGAAAGCATCTCTTAGCATTCCGAGGAAGCTTCCTGCAGCTTCATTTTTTCTGGAACTGGATGCGGAGATGAGAGTAGCTCTTTTATCCTTATCCATAACTGTCTCTGTAGTAAGGTTGAGTTCATATGTGTTACCATCATTGTCAACCCAGAAGGATGCAGTCATTTCACCTGTAACGATCCTTGCCATACTGAGCATTTCTTCTGCAAAAAGCTGAAGATGGAGTGAATCTGTGGCATTAAGACCATTGAAGTCAGCAAGTTTCTTAGTGGCTTCAACTGCCTCTTTGAAGCCGGTTCCCTTATTATCGATAGCGATTACGTCTGATTTCATACCTTCTGCTCCTTTCAACCTTCGATTTCAAAAATATTACTGAATCCGGTTACAGCGAAAACTTCTTTTACGATTTCGTTGGGCTTTACGATCTTGATCGTACCCTTGTTGTAAAGAGCTTTCTTGGCAGATAACAGAGTTCTAAGTCCTGCAGAAGAGATGTACTCAAGACTTGACATATCAATTGTGAGCATTTTAACCTGATCAAGAGACTCGTTAAGTACCTTCTCAAGTTCAGGAGCTGTTCCTGTATCAAGTCTTCCCTCCAACGCGATGTTAAGCTGATCTCCATTAACGGTTTTTGTGATATTCATAGCATTCCTCCTAAATAATGTGTAGGTGAAACAATAATATGATTTATTGTTTACATTTTACCATAATCATGCACATTTTTGTGCATATATATTGCTTTATAAATCTGAAAATTCAGTTAATTCAGTCCCATATCCGGAGAGGTTTTGTTAATTGATAATAAAAGAATATCATTGACTTTATCACACTAATGTCACACTAGCCTCAGAAATACAGGCACATCACGAAAAATTAACTTAAAAATAATAATTTAATAATCGAAAAATTGATATAATATGATAGAGAAACACTAAGCTTATTTAAAGGAAGCAGGTCAGATTATATGGATGATAGCAGTGTTGGCAAGAAATGTCTTAAAGTTTTGACAGCTGTCGCTTTTATTATTGTGTGGTTGGCTTTAACGGGAGTTTGCGTATTTACGTCATTGAATGCCGGGAATATGCGTGTTGAGGTCAACGGTATCATTCTGATGTCTTTTTCTATAGTTCCTTTTCTATTGATCGGAGCGCTTTACGGATATTTCATTTCGCTGATTTCTTTTACGGCTTCGTTCATTGTTTCCCTTATTTACAACACGAATAATGCATATATGATGTCCATCTATCTGGTACCTGTAATATGCTTCTCAATCTTTTCACAATATTATTATTTCAAAACCAGGAAAAAGACGTTTGTTGCAGCACTCATTACTCTTTTGCTTACATCTTTTATTGAAGTGCTCTGTATTTCAATTTTAAAAGCCAGTGAATACACATTTGTTAAGATCCTGGATCTGGGAGTGTATCTGCTGAGGGACATTGTGGCTATTTTTGCGATAGCTTTCCTGCTGCATTACTTCTTTTTGAAGGCACCGGATACGTGCAAGATCCTTTTTCCGCTGGGGCTTCTTTATACAAAGAAGTTTAGTGATAATTCAGATCTGGCCAGGGGTATCAGAAAAACAAAAGTGAGTATGAAGCTTACTGTGATCATCATAGCTGTGGAGTTTCTCCTTGGCCTGTTTGTTGCAATCTTTTTGATAGTCTTGTTTCCCGATATAAAAAGCATGTTTGTGGAAGCAATACATAACAATGACCTTACACTTGGGGTTGAAACTTCGATCGATCCTGAGAAAATAGCGGAGAATGTCTCCAAATTCGAGTTCAGGCTGACATCGGGAGTGATCGGCTATGATATTAAGATGATGCTTCTCATGCTTTGTGCCGGTGTTCCCATGACGGGCTTTGCCAATTTTTATGCCACCTATAATATTGGTGCTCCTCTCGGCGCCATGTCAGACTTTATGAAAGAGTATGCTGAGGCTGATGATGAAAAGAAGCTTGAAGTGGGACATAAGGTGGATTCAATACCCATAAAGACCAATGATGAGATACAGGTTGTGCATGAAGCCATAAGGGAGACTGTTCATGCCATTGAGGACTATATTGGCCATATCAACGAGGAGCATGAGCTGGAAAAAGAGCTTGAGGTTGCCCAGAAGGCATCAGAGGCAAAATCGTCGTTTCTATCAAGTATGTCACATGAGATAAGAACTCCGATAAACGCTGTTCTCGGCCTCAATGAAATGATCCTTAGGGAGAGCAGTGACACTCAGATACTGGAATATGCAAACGGTGTAAAGAGTGCAGGAAATTCGCTTCTTAGTATTATCAACGATATTTTGGATTTCTCAAAGATCGAAGCCGGCAAGATGGATATCATTCCGGTACCCTATAATCTCAGCTCGACTATAAATGATCTGATCAATATGGTGCAGCAAAGAGCAGAGAATAAGGGACTTACCTTTAAGCTGAATGTTGACAGCACCACGCCTGCAAGTCTCATAGGAGACGAGATAAGGGTAAAGCAATGTGTCACAAATATTCTTACAAATGCTGTCAAGTATACAGAAGAAGGCAACGTGACATTTAGTATTACCTACAGAAAAATAGATGACGAAAGTATCGCGCTTAGATTCACAGTAGCTGATACCGGAATTGGTATCAGAAAAGAAGATCTTGATAAACTCTACTCACCTTTCGAGAGAATCGATGAAGTCAGAAACCGCTCAATTGAAGGAACCGGACTTGGAATGAGCATCGTGAAAAAACTGCTGGCTCTTATGGATACCAGATTACAAGTAGAGAGTGAGTACGGGAAGGGTTCTGTTTTTTCTTTTGAGGTGGTTCAGAAGGTACTGATATGGGAGGAAATCGGGGACTATAACCTTAAGTACAAAGAATTTCTGGAGAGCCGTCAGGAATACCATGAGAAGTTTTGGGCACCGGATGCTCAGATATTGGTGGTAGATGATACTCCCATTAACCTGACGGTTGTAAGAGGTCTTTTGAAATATACCAGGATCAGGATTGATACGGCTGAGAGCGGCAGGGATACTCTTGCCATGGTCAAGGAAAAGAAGTACGACATGATCTTCATAGATCATAGAATGCCTGATATTGACGGCCTTGAGACTTTAGCTGCTTTAAAGAAACTGGAAGGTAATCTTTCAATAGATGCGCCCTGTATTGCACTTACTGCCAATGCCGGTGCCGGTGCAAGAGATGAATATATTGCAGCCGGATTTAATGACTATTTGTCGAAGCCTGTTAACGGAGAACTTCTGGAAGACATGATAAAGAAATATCTTCCTAAGGAAAAGGTTTTGGAAGTCACAGAGGACGATAATGATCCTGAGACGAAGGGAAAAGATTCCGGTGATGACAGCGATGTCCTTGAAATGCTTAAGGGAATAGATATTACCGAGGCGGAAAAGAACTGTGGTAGCAGGGAACTTCTGAAGGATGTGGTAAAAGAGTTTTTGACAACTATCGATCCAAAGGCAGATAGCATTGAGAAATTTGCTGCCGAAGGGGATTTAAGAAACTACACTGTGGCAGTACATGCCTTAAAGAGCAGTGCAAGACTTATCGGGGCAATGGAGCTCTCACAGCTGGCTGCGCATCTTGAGGAATGCGGCAATAAGGAAGACAAGAAGGAAATTGATGAGAAGACTTCGGAGCGTTTAGAGCTCTTTAGAAGCTATAAGGATAAGCTTTCAGCCATTGATGACAGCCGGGAAAATGAGAATCTTCCGGAGATAGGAGAAGATGAGCTAAAAGGAGCTTTTTCCGATATGAAAGAGCTTTTGGATGCCTATGACTTTGATACTGCCGACGGAATAATGGATATGCTCAAAGAGTATAGGATTCCCGAAAAATATACAGAGAAGTACGAAAAGATCAAACAGCTGATGTCTGCAGTCGACAGAGATGCGCTTCTTGAGATACTGGAGGATTGAATATGGAAAAGAGAGTACTGCTTATAGGCGGCGGAAAGAGCTTTATGGTGACATCAATTGCCAAGGAACTTAAAGAGGAGGGATTTGAAGTTATTCAGTCATCCCCGGATGTTACCGAGATTGAACACATTGAGAATAAGCCAAGTGTATATCTGATCTATGTGGATGATGTGGATGAGATGATGGAGTTCTTCGTATATTTAAGGGACAGAGTAGTTGAGCATGATCTCTCCATAAGCCTTATAGGGTCTCATGATGAGATTGAAAAAATATTTACAGCTACCACAAGGGATAAGATAGCTGCTGTGTTTGAACGTCCTGTAAATGTCAAAGAACTGGCCAGGGAAATGCACAGGGTGGTTGAAAAAGAGGAGGAGAGACTCCAAAAGAAGAGGATCCTTGTGGTTGATGATGACGGAACCATGCTAAGGACCATCAAATCCTGGCTTTCCGATAAATACCAGGTATTTATGGTCAATTCCGGAATGGCAGCCATAACCTTTCTGGCCAAGAACCAGGTTGATCTTATCCTGCTTGACTATGAGATGCCTGTTACAACCGGGCCTCAGGTCCTTAAGATGCTCAGGAGTGAGCCTTCAACCAGTGAACTTCCGGTAATGTTCCTTACGGTAAAGAGCGATAAAGAAAGCGTCATGCAGGTAATTGACCTTAAACCCGAAAAATATCTTTTAAAGACAATGCCCCCTGCTGAGCTTATAGCCAACATCGATGAATTCTTTGAAAAACAGAGGGTGAAATCTTATATGTAAATTAATGCCACGTGAATATTTACTTTTGGGGAGATAGTAATATAATAAAAAACTGTGTGTTTATTTATAAGATGATTTATCGTATTAGGGGAGGATGTTGGTAACATGCAATCAAAAGACAAATTAAAGCCCATGCTGTTTTCTAATCTTAAGAATTACAGCGTTAAGCAGTTTGGAAGCGATGTGGTATCGGGTATCATCGTTGCGATCATAGCGCTTCCCCTTTCAATCGCCCTGGCTCTTGCTTCGGGTGTCGGACCTGAGGAAGGCCTTTATACTGCTATTGTAGCCGGCTTTATCATTTCATTTTTAGGCGGATCAAGAGTTCAGATTGCAGGGCCTACAGCGGCCTTTGCAACAATCGTTGCCGGGATCGTGGCAACAAAGGGTATGGAAGGACTGGCACTTGCCACGATCTTCGCAGGTATCCTACTTATATTGATGGGAGTGTTCAGACTGGGATCTCTCATTAAGTTCATTCCATATACGATCACTACAGGATTTACCGCAGGTATCGCTGTGACGATCCTTGTGGGACAGATCAAGGATTTCCTCGGACTTACATATCCCGCAGGGACCAAGACTGTTGAGACCATGGAGAAGGTAAGGGCCATTGGAGCAAATGTTGGTACTGTAAATGTATGGGCAGTGGTAGTTGGTGTTGTTTGCCTTCTTATACAGATCGTATGGCCCAAGGTCAGCAAGAAGATCCCCGGATCTTTGGTCGCTGTAATTGTCGGAATCCTTATGGTGAAGCTCCTTAACCTCAATGTGAATACAATAGGTGATCTCTATGAGATAAAGGGAGCGCTGCCTACGCTTAAAGTTCCTGCCTTTGATTTTGAGATGATCCGTTCTGTAGCAGGAGACGGTTTTACCATTGCAATCCTTGCAGCAATTGAGTCGCTTCTTTCCTGCGTTGTTGCAGACTCTATGATCAACTCACATCACAGATCAAATATGGAGCTTATAGCACAGGGAGCAGGTAATATCGGATCAGCTCTTTTTGGCGGTATTCCTGCAACAGGGGCTATAGCCAGAACTGCGGCTAACATCAAGAACGGAGGCAGAACACCTGTAGCCGGAATGGTACATTCGCTTTGCCTTGTTCTGGTTCTTCTGGTACTCATGCCATATGCAGCACTTATTCCAATGCCGACAATCGCAGCGATACTGTTCATGGTTGCTTATAATATGTGCCAGTGGAGAACTTTTGTGCACCTTTGCAAGACAGCTCCAAAGAGCGATATATTTGTTCTTGTCATCACATTTGTACTTACTGTCGTATTTGACCTTGTAGTGGCGATTGAGATCGGTATGATCCTTGCATGCCTGTTGTTCATGAAGAGAATGAGCGACGAGTCAGGTATTAAAGGCTGGAAATACTATGATCCCGATGAAGATCCTGACGGCCCTGAACTTAAAGAGATTCCCAAGCATGTAAGAGTTTATGAGATAAGCGGTCCTATGTTCTTTGGCGATGCCGACATGATTGCTGGGATTGGTTTTAAGGACTTTACGAGAGCTCTTGTAATCCGTATGCGTGGAGTTCCTGCTATCGACGCAACAGCGATGCACTCATTTGAACAGCTCTATGAAAGATGCAAAGAAAATGGCGTTCAGCTTGTCTTTTCACATGTTAATGAGCAGCCCATGGCCACAATGGAAAAGGATGGATTTATAGAACTTGTCGGAAGAGAGAACTTCAAACCTCATATCGATGAGGCCCTTAAGCGCGCTGCAGAGATATAATAAATACAGCTTAACCAAAATGCAATCACTCCGCCACCTTGGAGTGATTGCATTTTTCTTGCATAAAAAATATAACATAATGGTAAAATATTTATAAAAAGACGTTATACAGAAGAAAAATATATTAAACTATATATACACGATTAAAATGCGAGGATTGGCGATTGGATAAAAGCTATTTTATTGACAACCTGGATAAGGCCATTAAAGAGGAATGGATAAAGGCTTATCATCAGCCTTTGATCCGTGCCGCGAGTGGACAGGTTTCCGATGAGGAAGCTTTTTCGAGATGGGATGATCCGGAAAAAGGTGTTTTCAGCGCGTCTGAATTTGTGCCAATCCTGGAAGAAGCAGGTCTTACCTATAAGCTTGATCTGTACATGGTGGAAAGAGTCCTTAAAAAATTAAAGGTACAGACAGAGAGAGGTTATTTTCTGGTGCCTGAATCCGTAAATATTTCCGGATCGGATTTTAGATGCTGCGATATGGTTTCAGAGATCATAAAGCTTGTAGATGCCTATGGATTTACGAAAGACAAGCTTTGCATAGAGATATCCGAAAGGGACATGGATTCTGACCTTGGTTTTATGAAGGAACAGGTTAAACGCCTGAGGTCAGAAGGCTTTAAAGTGTGGATGGATAACTATGGAAGCGGATATGCATCCATGCTTATTCTTATGGAGGTTAACTTTGATCTGCTTAAGATCGATCAGGCCTTTGTGAAGCAGATAGATAAGTCAGATGCCGGAAGGATCATCATTACTGAGCTTATAAAGACTGCTCTTGCCCTGGGAATGGATACTGTGGCCGAGGGTGTTGAAACAAAGAGTCAGGTTAATTTCCTTAAGGAAATAGGCTGTACCAAGCTTCAGGGCTATTACTATTCCAAGCCAAATTCCTGGGCAGATATTCTCTCTCACAGGTTGGATGGCCTGCATATGGATTTCGAAAACCCCGATGAATCGGAGTATTATGAGGCCCTTGGCAGAGTTAATCTGTATGATCTGGCAATTTCACGAAATGACGAGAAAGATTTAAGCAAATACTTTGATACGATTCCGATGGTGGTCTTTGAGCTGGATAATGAGAAGGCAACCTTTGTAAGATGTAACAAGAGCTATCGTGATTTTGCCTCGGAATTCTTTCCGAATAGCAAAAACAGGAAGGTTATACGCTATAATGACGTAAAACCCGGAGTTGGCTACTATTCTTTTAATGCTGTAAGGCAATGTGCAAAAAATGGTGAAAGAACAATAATAGATGATAGAACAGCCGCAGGTCTTTCAATCCAGATGTTCCTTCGAAGAGTTGCGGTAAACTCAGTTACAGGTGTTGCAGCAGTTGCTGTTGCTGTACTTTCTACCAGCGATATGGCAAGCAATGAGAGCCTTACTTATAACTATGTGGCCAGGACCCTTTCTGCGGACTATATCAGGCTGTATTTTGTTGATATGGATTCTGATACCTTTGCTGAATATGCAGCTGATGGTGACACTAGAGATATTACATTTGAAAAGCTTGGATATGACTTTTTTAATCTGGAGAAGGATGATTTTGATCTTGAGGTTTATCCTGATGATTTTCCTGCATTAAAAAAAGCTTTAACCAAAAAGAACTTCATTGAACAGATTGAAAAAAACGGGATATTTTCAGTATTTACCAGGATAATGATGGGAGGCGTTCCGACCTATGTGAGCATTAAGGCAGTAAAAACAAAGGATAAATCCAATCATGTGATCGTTGGTATAAATAACGTTGACAGTCAGATTAAATCCAGGGAGATTGTTGAGAGAGCAAAAGAAGAAAGAATGATCTATTCAAGAATCGGAGCTCTGATCGGTAATTTCTTATTTGTGTTTACAATAGATACTGATACTCAGGCTTACACCATGTATAACCCTAAAGGGAATACTTCAGACATGAATCTGGCCGTTGAGGGAAAAGACTATTTTGCTGAAGTAGCTAATAATGCTTCCCATGGAATCTATTATGAGGATTTGGATCAGTTTTTGGAAGTGTTCACTAAAGAGAACGTTTATGAACAGATCAGAAAGACAGGAATGTTTGAAACCAGACACAGGGCCATGGTCAACGGAAAACTCAGGTATGTGGCAATTAAGGCTACTATCATGGTAGAGAATGATAAGGAAAAGCTTATTGTCGGAGTACTTGATATAGATGATCAGATAAGGCGTGAACAGGAATATGCCAGAAACCTTAACGCTGCAGAAGTTAAAGCTAATATTGATGAACTTACGGGAATCAGGAATAAGCATGCTTATGCCGAGATGGAAAAGCAAATTAACGAAATTATAAGGCAGGATGATAGTGTTGAATTTGCGGTTTGCGTATTCGATCTTAACGGACTCAAGCATATAAATGATACGCTTGGGCATCAGGAAGGAGATAAGTTCATTAAGCGCGGGTGTGACATCATTTGCCGGATCTTTAAACATAGCCCGGTTTACAGAGTCGGCGGCGATGAATTTGCAACAATTGTGAGGGGGTATGATTATATCAACATAAACTCTCTCATGGGCAGGCTGCGCAAGCATAATATGAAGAATCGGCGCAACGGAGGTGTTGTCATTGCCGGCGGAATGAGCAAATACAATGGCGATAAAGAGGTAGCTCTGGTATATAAACGTGCAGATGAAGAAATGTACAATAATAAAAGGGAGTTAAAGATGGCTTCCTTGTAAGGGAGATGACCGAAGTGGCTATGGCTGAAAGAAAAGAAGATAGCAAGACTGTATTTGACCGTTATCTTACTCCTGTCCATATATGGGCGCTGTCATTTGGGTGTGCAGTCGGATGGGGGGCATTTGTTATGCCCGGAACAACTTTTTTGCCCAAAGCAGGACCACTTGGTACTACTCTCGGGATCATCCTGGGAGCTATTGTCATGTTCATTATAGGGGTGAACTATCACTATCTGATGAACAAGTTTCCTTCCGGAGGTGGAACCCTTACATATACCATCAAAACCTTTGGCTATGATCATGGCTTTATGAGCGCCTGGTTTTTGATCCTGGTGTATGTGGCCATAATATGGGCCAATGCATCGGCACTGGGGCTTATCAGTAAATATCTTTTTGGAAGTACCTTTCAATTTGGCTTTCACTATGTGATACTCGGCTATGACGTGTACATGGGAGAGGTACTCCTTTCTATGCTGGCAATCCTCATCTGCGGGATATGCTGCATCAACGGCAAAAAGCTTGCTTTCTCTTTGCAGGTATTGTTTGCATTTATCCTTATCGGAGGGATCTTTATCTGTGCTGTGCTGGTAGGAGCAAAGGGTGATGGATTCAGTATTCAGGGGCCGATGTTTTCATCCAAAGGAGGAAATGTGTTAAAGCAGGTATTCGCTATAACTGCGTTGTCACCCTGGGCCTTTGTGGGCTTTGAATCCATATCCAATTCAGCGGCCGGATTTAAGTTTGATGTAAAAAAGAGTCTGCTCATCATGGGGATAGCTCTTTTTACAGCGGCGTTTTCATATGTTTTCCTTGTGCAGATTTCAGCTGCAGATGTTCATAGTATGTATCCGTCCTGGCAGGATTATATTGCCGATCTTGATAATCTCTCGGGAATAGAAGGTCTTCCTACTTTTCATGTTGTAAATGACGTACTTGGAATGGGCGGTGTAGTAGTGCTTTCGTGTGCGGCGCTGGCAGGCATTATCACAGGAATTATCGGCAATTCCATAGCAGCCAGCAGACTTTTGTTTTACATGTCAGAAAATGGTATGCTCCCTGACTGGTTTGGGGAAGTCAATAAAGAGAAGAACCCAAGGAATGCACTTGTGTTCATAATCGGAATATCTCTTTTCGTACCGCTTCTTGGAAGGACAGCGATAGGATGGATTGTTGATGTCACCACCATAGGAGCTTCTTTTGCGTATGCGTATACGTCAGCTGCTGCTTTATCCAATGCGCGAAAAGAAAATAATACTCTTGTAAGCATAACCGGTTTGCTGGGCCTTGTCATGAGCGGACTGTTCTTCTTATTCTTTATGATGTGGTCTGCGGAGGCCATGTCCACAGAATCCTATCTCATACTGGCTACATGGAGCATTCTGGGATTTTTATGGTTCAGGTTTGTTTTTGAAAATGACAGGGAAAAGAAATACGGTAATTCTACCATAGTCTGGCTTTGCCTTTTGTTTTTGATATTCTTTACTTCTTTAGTCTGGGTAAAAAGAGCTACCGATGACATAATGATACTTGTAGTTGACAATATAAAAAACTACTACGAGGGTCAGAATATAGGGAAAGATCTGGATGCAATTGAGAGGACAGAGATATATATTCAGAATCAGTTAAGAAGTGTGGATCTGAGCCTTAACAGAAACAGCATGATACAGATGGGCCTGAATATCATATCCCTCGTGATAATGTTCAGTATATATCGCATCATGTCAAGAAGAGAAAAGGCTGCTTCAATAGAAACCACTAAGGCAAATGAGAGGAGCCGCGCAAAGACAGTCTTTTTATCTAATATGTCTCATGATATCAGAACGCCTATGAATGCCATCATTGGATACATAAATCTGGCTGAAGATGAAAATGTTACATTTGATGAGCTTAAGGACTACCTGCAAAAGATAAAGGGGTCCAGTCATCATCTGCTGGCGCTTATCAATGATGTCCTTGAAATGAGCCGTATTGAGAGTGGAAAAATGCAGCTTGAACCTGTCCCGGTGGACCTTAATGTAGTCTTTGATGAAATAAGGGATATGTTCAGGCTTCAGATGTCTGAAAAGAAGATAGAATACACGGTTGAGTGTGTTGATCTGGATGATCCGTATGTTTACTGCGACAATAACAGACTTAACAGAGTACTGCTTAATCTGGTCAGCAATGCCTATAAATTTACTCCGGAAGGCGGAAAAGTTGAGGTCTGCCTTCGCCAGATCACGGCGGTGGTCGATGGCAGTGCCGACTACTCCATAAGCGTCAGGGACAGTGGTATCGGAATGTCTGAGGAGTTCTCAAAGAAAGTCTTTGAAGCCTTTGAAAGAGAAAAAACATCTACTGTAAGCGGCATCCAGGGCACCGGACTTGGTATGAGCATTGTAAAGAGCATAGTTGATCTTATGGGAGGAACGATTACCGTAAATACGGCCCCGGGAAAGGGTACTGAGTTTGTTGTAAAGCTTTCCCTCGATCGCCAGAGCAATGAAGACATTGAGAAGATTGCGCGTCGTATTGAGAATAAGGCAGCTGCGGAAAAGGCTGATTTTAGCAATATGAGACTGCTTCTTACTGATGATATGCTGATCAACAGACAAATAGCCGTTAAGCTTTTGGAAAAGCAGGGCTTTATGGTTGAGACAGCCGAGGACGGCAAGGATGCAGTTGAGAAAGTCATGAATTCTAAGGCGGGCTATTATGATGCCGTGCTCATGGATATTCAGATGCCTGTAATGGATGGCTACGAAGCAGCCGGGCTTATCAGGGCGCTTGATGATGAGGATAAGAAAAATATCCCGATCATAGCCATGACCGCCAATGCTTTTGCCGAAGATGTAAAGAGAGCAAAGGAAGCCGGAATGAATGCCCATATAGCCAAACCTATAGATGTCAAGAAGATGATCGAAGTTCTTACCGAGGTTTTGACATAGGGAACAGTTCCTGTTCTCTTGACAGATGTGTTATTATATCAAAGTAAATAAAGCGGATGGTGTCTGCAGGCTATTTAGCCGTGCAGGTGAAAAGGGAAGCAGGTGCAAGTCCTGCGCGATCTCGTCACCGTGATTCGAGAGCTTTTCTTATATACCACTGGAGAAGTCCGGGAAGGTTAGAAATGCGGAGCTTATAAGCTGTATCGATAAGTCGGGAGACCTGCCAGTCGCTGTACGTAGGGCAAAGCCCTAAGTCACGAGGAATTGACTGTACGAAGAAACTATGGCAGGATTTATCTTGCTTTGTTTTGTTGTGCATTTTGAGATCCCTTACGTGACTGTAAGGGATTTTTTAATGCCCCAAATAAAAAAGCAGGAGGCTATTATGAAAAAGAAATTACTTGGAATGGTCATGGCAGCAACTCTGTCTATGACAATGCTGGCAGGATGCACAGGCTCTCAGGAGCAGGCAGCACCGGAAAGCACAGAAACAGAAGCTGTATCAGAGGCTGCTGCAGAAGAGACCACTGAAGCAGCTGATGAGGAAGTAGTTGAGGAGACAGCAAGTGAGGCGGCTCTTGCTGATGGAAAGTACAGTGCCAAGTTTACAACAGACGGAAGTATGTTCCATGTAAATGAGGTTTACAAAGACAGAGGAACACTTACGGTTAAGGATGGCCAGATGACGATCCATATCACACTCCCCTCCAAAAATACAGTAAATCTCTTTATGGGGTCTGCTGAGGATGCACAAAAGGACGGAGCGCAGCTTCTTCAACCTACGACAGATACCGTCACCTATGATGACGGAACAACGGAGGAAGTTAACGGCTTTGATATTCCCGTTCCTTATCTGGATGAGGAGTTTGATGTAGCCCTTGTCGGCACAAAGGGAAAGTGGTATGACCACAAGGTTGTTGTTTCAGACGTTCAGGAAAATGGCGGAGATGAGGATCAGGTGAAGGCAGATAACGTAGCTGCACTGATTGATGCAATTTATGTACAGAACTACACAGATGATACCTATGCAAACTGCGAAGCAGCAAAGAAAGCATGGGATGAGCTTACAGATGCTCAGAAGGAGCTGGTGGAAGGCGAGTTTGCAGATCCTGATTACTTTGATAATGACACAGGAGATGCTTCAAAGGATGATCCGCTAAACGGTGATGAGATCGGAGAAAAAGAACTCCTTGTAGTAAGCTTTGGTACAAGCTTTAATGAAAGCAGAGCAGAGGATATCGGTGGTATAGAGAAGGCCCTTGCAGCTGCTTACCCTGATTACAGTGTAAGAAGAGCTTTCACAGCCCAGATCATCATCAACCATGTATATGCAAGAGATGGCGAAAAGATCGATAACGTTGAGCAGGCTCTTGAGCGTGCGGTTTCAAGCGGGGTAAAAGAGCTTGTGGTACAGCCTACACATCTTATGCACGGCGCTGAGTACGATGAGCTCATTGAGGCTCTTGATAAGTATAAGGACAAGTTTGATAAGGTTGTAGTATCAGAGCCGCTTCTTGGAGAAGTCGGAAAGGATTCAACTGTTGTAAATGCTGACAAGGAAACCGTTGCAAAGGCTGTAACAGCAGCTGCAGTCAAGGATGCCGGTTTTGCTGATCTTGATGCGGCCGAAAAGGACGGCGTTGCCTTTGTATTTATGGGACACGGAACTTCTCATACAGCAAAGGTTACATATTCACAGATGCAGACACAGATGGATACTCTTGGCTATAAGAATGTATTTGTCGGAACTGTAGAGGGAGAGCCTGAGGAGACAGAGCTTTCAAACGTGATCGCAAAAGTTAAGGAGGCCGGCTACAAGAAGGTAGTTCTTCGTCCTCTTATGGTAGTTGCAGGTGATCACGCCAACAACGATATGGCAGGAGATGACGAGGATTCCTGGAAGAGCGGATTTGAGGCTGATGGTGCTTTTGACGAAGTTACATGTCAGATCTCAGGTCTTGGAAGAATCGATGAAGTACAGAAGATCTATGTGGAGCATGTAAAGAGTGCACTTAAATAAGACATTACATATCAGGAATTGTTTGCTGATCCTTTTAATGCTCTTGTTATTGCAAGGATGCGGTATGATCCCTGACGGGGATTATGCCGCTTCCGTATCTTTGACAGGTGGCAGCGGAAAGGCATATATTAAGAGCCCGTGTAAGGTAAGCATCACGGGAGGCAATGCTGTTGCAGATATTATCTGGAGCAGCTCAAACTATGATTATATGATAGTAGGAGGAAAGACCTATTATCCCGTAAGTACAGATGGCGGATCTGAATTTGAGATCCCCGTAAGAATCGGAAAAGAGATGAAGGTACAGGCAGATACCACAGCCATGGGCAGCCCACATCTTATTGATTACACACTTATATTTAATATCGGAGATGAAGAAAAGACCCTTACAGATACTGAGGATGAAGTGATGGGGCGATCAGACATGGCGCCCATAGATCTTAAGGGCATCACATATATTTCGACAGACGAAAGCTCTTTTGCAAAAGAATACAAGATCCACAGGTATGACAAGGATATTGCTGTGCTGGCAGTAAGTGACGGCAGGAACTACGTGATCGTACCGGAAGGGGGAGATGTACCGCAAATCGAAGCGCCTGACACCTTCGTGATCAGAAAGCCTCTGACAAGCATATATCTGGCTGCGTCAGCTGTCATGTGCCAGTTTGATTCTATAGGTGCGGTGGATAAGGTATCCCTCTCGGGAACAAAGCAGGAGGACTGGTATATCGAGTCCGCCTCTGATGCAATGAAGGCAGGAACCATGAAATACGGCGGCAAATACAGTTCTCCGGACTATGAGATGATGATGGAGACGGGAACGGACCTTGCCATAGAAAATACAATGATCCTGCATACGCCGAAGGTTTTGGAAAAGCTTGAAAAACTGGGGATAACGGTGCTTATAGACAGATCAAGCTATGAAGAGGACCCTCTTGGGAGACTTGAGTGGATAAAGGTGTACGGTCTTTTGTGTGACAGGCAGGATGCTGCAGACAGAGCCTACAATGAGCAGAAAAAGAAGGTTGAAGACATAGACCTTGCAGATACACAAGGAAAGACCGTAGCGGTTTTTGCGCTCAATTCAAGCCACCAGATAGTTACCAAAAAGAGGAGCGATTACTTTGTTAAGATGATAGAAAAGGCGGGCGGATCCTACGCTGCACCTGTTGCAGAGAACGATGAGAGCGCAGCCTCTTCGGTAACGGTCAGCATAGAAGCATTCTACGACTATGCAAAGGATGCCGATATCCTGATCTATAACGGAACTATACAGGATGCACCGGAAAGCATTTCTCAGATCCTTGATATGGATCCGACTTTTAAGAATTTTAAGGCGATCCAAAGCGGTGACGTGTGGACATGCGATAAGTCCCTGTACCAGTTTGCTGATAAGGCCGGTTCCATAATCTCAGACCTGCATGAGATTATTTCGCATAATAAAGAGACTACGGAGTTTTTCTATAAACTTAAATGAGGTAAAAGTTGGCTAAAAATCTGATGATACAGGGCACTATGAGCGGTGCCGGAAAAAGTATACTGACGGCAGGACTCCTTCGCCTTTTAAGGCAGGAGGGCTTTAGGGTGGCGCCCTTTAAGTCTCAGAACATGGCCCTCAATTCATATGTGACCCTTGACGGAAAAGAGGTAGGAAGAGCTCAGGCTCTGCAGGCTTTGGCTGCCGGAAGGGCTGTGTCCGGTGATATGAACCCGATCCTTTTAAAACCCACGGGAGAGAGGTCATCTCAGGTTATCGTAAATGGTCTTCCGATAGGGGATATGGATGCCGCGGAATATTTTAGAAATAAGAAAAAATATGTGCCCGACATTCTGAATGCTTATGACAGACTCTCAAAAGATACCGACATCATAGTGATAGAGGGGGCAGGAAGTCCTGTGGAGATCAATCTTCGCTCGGAAGACATAGTAAATATGGGGCTTGCTGAGCTCGTTGATGCAAATGTCCTGCTTGTTGGAAACATAGATCCCGGCGGAGTATTTGCCCAGCTTCTTGGCACCGTGAACCTGATGCCTGAGAAGGAGAGGGAGAGAGTCAAAGGCCTTATCATCAATAAATTCAGAGGGGATGTATCCCTTCTTACTCCAGGACTATCCATGTTTAAGGAGTATTGTGACATACCTTTTGCAGGAGTTATTCCATATATGGATCTTGATCTTGATGAGGAGGACTCACTCTCTGATAAATTAAGAGAGAGGGATGGATTTTTATACCCGGACAAGGTAAAGATCGCAGTCATAAGACTTCCCTATATCAGTAATTACACGGACTATTCTGTATTTGAGAAAACAGAAGACGTCGAGCTCATCTATACGCAGGATAAAGGAGCTATAGCTGAAGCCGATCTTGTAATAATACCCGGGACAAAAAACACTTTATCAGATCTTACCTGGATGAGAAAAAAAGGCCTGGATACGGCAGTCAGAGCGGCGGCAGAGAAAAGAACTCTGGTTATTGGTATCTGCGGAGGCTTTCAGATCCTGGGAAGAAGTATTGACGATGAAAAGGGGCTTTCTCTTTTGCCTGTGGACACCACCTTTGTGGATGAAAAAGACTTAAAACAGGTCGAGGGAGAACTTCCGGCTATTGATGGCGTCTATGAGTGTCTTGCCGGCAGGAAATTCATCGGATACGAGATCCATATGGGAAGGACCCATGCGGGATGCGGTACATATCGCGTTGTTACAAAGGAAAGCGTTCTCGGGACATATATCCACGGATTCTTCGACGGCCCGGAGATCGTCGGAGGATTGCTGCGGATGCTGTACAAGAGATGCGGCATAAATAAAGCTGTTCCGCAGATAGAGAGCCGTCTGCTGACCCAGGAAAAAGAGCTGGACAGACTCGCCGGATGCCTTAGAGAAAATCTTGATATGGACCTTGTTTACAGGGCAATTGGATAGGAAAAGTAAAATGGGATTTAAGGAAATACTGCCATCGGAAATAGAAAAAGAAAGCTTTCGCATCATCAGAAAAGAGCTTTTAGAAGCAGGAAAGGACTTTTCGCCTGAAGTTGAGCCCACTGTAGTTCGGGTTATCCACACCACGGCCGATTTTGAATATGCAGATACCCTGGAGTTTTCAGAAGGTGTTATTGAAAAGGCAAGGGATGCCATAAGAAGGGGCGCACACATCGTAACTGACACAAACATGGCGCTCTCCGGCATAAACAAAAAGACCCTCTCAAAGTATGGCGGAGAAGTGCATTGTTTCATGGCTGATGAAGAGGTGGCTGTTAAGGCAAAGGAAAGAGGTGTCACCAGGGCCTATGTCAGCATGGAGATGGCTGCCGGTATAGATTCGCCGCTTATCTTTGCCATAGGAAATGCCCCGACTGCACTGGCAAGCCTTCACAGACTGTGGAAGGAGAAGAGCTTCAGGCCTGAACTTATTATCGCAGTCCCTGTGGGCTTTGTGAATGTGGTTGAGGGAAAAGAACTGATAAGGAGCATGGATGTTCCATACATCATAAACGCGGGACGAAAGGGCGGAAGCGGCGTTGCAGCTGCAATCTGCAATTCGATCCTCTACAACATGAATGAAAGCAATATACACTATTAAGGATGACAAAAAGTTAAGATGCGGGTACACCACGGGAAGCTGTGCTGCGGCTGCGGCAAAAGCTGCTCTTATGATGCTCCTTGAAGACAGGGATATAGGTCAGGTAAGTATTGTAACTCCAAAGGGTGTTACCTACATCGCAGAAATTGTTGATACTAAAAGAAATCCCCAAAGCGTATCATGCTCAGTCATTAAGGATGGCGGCGATGATATTGATGCCACCGACGGCATGAAAATAAGGGCAACAGTTACTCTAAGGGACGACGGAGAGATTGTGACAGACGGCGGAGAAGGGATAGGAAGGGTTACCAAACCCGGACTTGATCAGCCCATCGGCAAAGCGGCCATCAACTCAGTGCCAAGGAAGATGATACGGGAAAATATCGTAGAGGTGCTTTCGGCAAATGGTGCTTTGGAGAGAGGTGCCACTGTCATTATCAGTGCCCCGTTGGGAGAAGAAATTGCAAAAAAGACCTTTAACCCCAAGCTTGGGATTGTAGGCGGGATCTCTATCCTTGGAACCACAGGTATTGTGGAGCCCATGAGTGATGAGGGAATCCTTGGCACCATAAAGGTTCAGATAGCCATGCAAAAGGCTCTTGGGAAAAAAGTGCTCCTGATGGCCCCGGGAAATTACGGCCTTAAGTTTCTTCATGACGAATATGGGATTGACGAAGACAGAGCAGTCCTTTGTTCGAACTTTGTATATGACACTCTTAAGATGGCAGAAGATGCAGGCTTTAAAGAGATCCTCTTTGTGGGGCACCTGGGAAAGCTGGTCAAGGTTGCAGGAGGTATAAAAAACACCCACTCAAAATACGGGGATCACAGGATGGAGATCCTGATGGATACTGTGTCAGAGTATGCAGCAGATGAAGAGTGTAAGGATATTGAGTCGCAGCTGTCCGAATGCGTCATGACAGATGAAGCCCTGAGGATCATAGACAGCTTTGGCTATAAGGAAAAGGTCGCCTGCCGGCTGGTTGAGAAGATAAAGGAGAACATGGAGATCTGGACAGCGCATAGCATCAGGTCAGAGGTTGTCATATTTGCAGACGGATACAGCCGTCTTTGTGAGAGCATGGGGGCAAAAGACGAGCTGCTTAAGATAAAAGGAGAGGACTGATGGTACATTTTGTCGGAGCAGGTCCCGGAGCGGTGGATCTTATCACCATACGAGGACAAAAGTTTATAGAAGAAGCAGATGTCATCATCTATGCAGGTTCACTGGTAAACCCTGAGCTGTTAAAAATGGCAAAACCGGACTGCCGTGTGCATGACAGTGCAAGACTTTGCCTCTATGAAGTGATAGATATCATAAAGGATGCGGAAAAGAGCGGAGAAATGACTGTAAGGCTTCACACGGGAGATCCTTCGATCTACGGGGCAATCCGTGAACAGATGGATGAGCTTGATAAGCTTAAGATAGAGTATGACTACACTCCCGGGGTAAGCTCTTTTTGCGGAGCAGCATCGGCACTTAATCTGGAGTACACGCTTCCGGGTGTCAGCCAGAGCATTCTCATAACCAGAATGCCGGGAAGGACTCCTGTCCCTGAAAAAGAACCTACGACTATCTTTTTCTTATCTGCAGGGGATATAAAGTCACTGGAGGAGAGGCTCCTTAAAGAGGGCAGGGACAAAGATACGCCCTGTGCCATAGTTTATAAAGCAACCTGGCCCGATGAGAAGAAGTTTGTGACTACACTTGATAAGCTGGCTTTGGTGGCAGAGGAGAACGGTATCACAAAGACAGCCCTTATTATTGTGGGAGACGTGGTAGCGCCGGGTAAGTACGATAAGTCAAAGCTCTACGATGCTGCATTTACAACAGGATTCAGAAAAGGTACAGATACTGATGAATAAAGAAAGATCCGTCAGGAGGGTTATTGTTTATATATCCCTTGCGGTGCTGATACTCATTGGCTTTTTCATGAGCATCGGAATCGGAAATGTTCATATAGGGTTTGATCAGATATTCAGCGTTCTGACAGGCGGTGCCTGTGATGATAAGACAAGAGCCATCATCATGGAGATAAGACTGCCAAGAGCGCTCATGACCCTGATCCTGGGAGGAGGTCTTGCTGTCAGCGGATTTCTGCTTCAGACCTATTTTTCAAATCCCATAGCCGGCCCCTATATCCTTGGAATATCCTCGGGGGCCAAGATGATGGTGGCGCTTACCCTCATATTTGTAGTGGGAAGCACGGGCAGAACCTCATCTGTGTTATTGATAACGGCGGCTTTTGCAGGAGCACTACTGACTACAGGTTTTATCATCATCATATCAAAGGCTGTGAGGAACATGATGGTACTTCTTGCTGCCGGAATAATGGTGGGCTATATCTGCAGCGCTGTCACGGATTTTCTCATTGCATTTGCTGATGATTCGGATATCGTAAACCTCCATGGCTGGTCCCAGGGAAGCTTTTCCGGAATTGACATGGCAAGTGTTAAGTTTGCATTTGTACTGGTGACAGCTGCTTTTCTTCTGGTGATGCTTCTTAGCAAGTCCCTGGATGCCTTCAGGCTGGGTGAGAGCTATGCAGGAAGCGTCGGTGTCAATGTGAAGGTAACAAGGAGCGAAGTTATTCTGCTCTCCAGCATATTATCGGCCTGCGTCACAGCTTTTGTGGGACCGGTTTCCTTCATAGGTATAGCTGTTCCCTTTCTGATGAGAGAGGTACTAAAGACCTCCAGGCCGATAGTTCTTTTACCCGCTGCATTTATGGCAGGATCTGTGTTCTGTATGTTTTCTGACCTGCTGGCAAGAACGCTCTTTGCGCCTACGGAGCTTAACATTTCAGCTGTGACGTCACTGTTTGGGGCGCCAATTGTTATCTTTATGATAATAAGGAGAAACTCAGGTAATGAAGCTTGATAAGGTAGTTGCCGGATATCACAACAAAATAGTGGTAAGGGATGTGAGCTTTGAGGCACACCCGGGCGAGATCATCGGCATCATCGGGCCCAACGGCGGTGGAAAGTCCACGCTTTTAAAGAGCATAAACGGAAGCCTTTCACTGATTGGAGGAAGCATCCTTTTAGACAGCCTTGATGTATCAGGCGCTTCTGCAAAAGAGATCGCAAGATGCTTATCTATTGTTACCACCGAGAGAGTAAAGCCAATCCTTATGACCTGCAAAGATGTGGTGAGCGCCGGAAGGATACCCTTTACAGGGGGATTCGGAGCTTTAAAAGAAGAGGACAAAAGGCAGATAGACAGGGCAATGGAGCTTATGAAGATAAAAGACTTATCGGACAGAGCCTACGCAGATGTAAGCGATGGCCAGAAGCAGAGGACTCTTATTGCCAGGGCCATAGCCCAGAACCCAAAGTTTCTTGTGATGGATGAGCCCACTTCCTACATGGATATCAGACACAGATATGAACTGATGGAGCTGCTAAAAAAACTGGCGGGTGAGGGAATGACCATAGTGGCATCTCTTCATGAGCTTGAACTTGCACTATCCTACTGTGACAGGCTTCTTCTTGTGTATGCTGACGGCTCAGTTATGTTAAAGACCCCGGATGAGGTTTTAAAAGATGATCTGTTAAAAGAGCTCTTTGATCTTAGTGATGATATGTACACAAAGGTGCTAAGAAGTGTGGCAGGAGATAAAGAGGAGGGCTCCACAAGCTTTTTTGTCAACAGGGCATGCAGGTCTTTTCCCTGTCATGACGTGCCTGAAAATGAATTTAACTGCATGTTCTGCTATTGCCCTTTATATGACGTAAAGGACTGCGGCGGAGAGTATTTTTACAACGATAAGGGAATAAAAAACTGTAAGGACTGTGGCTTTCCGCACTTTAGGGACAATTACCCAAAGGTTATAAAAAAGTTAAAGGAAAAGATGTATGGATCTGGCAGAGAAGAATAACTACAAGTTCATATGTTTTACCAAAGAGGGAAAAGAGCTGATGAGCAGAGTGATTTCTCTGCTTCCGGGAGACAATCCCGGATTTAAGAAGCTGCAATCCGGTGCTTTGACTGAATGGACCGGGCATAATTTTGTTACCGGGAATGTCCTTGTATTTATAGGAGCCCTTGGAATTGCAGTAAGAGCCATAGCGCCCTTTGTATCCGATAAGACAAGGGATGCGGCGGTCATAGTTATTGACGAGAAGGGAAGGTTCGTTATTCCTGTATTATCAGGGCATCTGGGAGGTGCCATAAAGGCGGCAGAAGAGATTGCGGATCTCATTGGAGGTGCGCCGGTCATTACTACGGCAACCGATGTAAGAGGCGAATTTGCTGTTGATGTTTTTGCAAAAGAGAATGACCTGTGCATAAGCGATATGAAAAAGGCTAAGGCTTTTTCTGCCTATCTTCTGGAAAATAAAAAGGCGTACTACCGGATAGATCCCGAATACGCCGATGTGCTGTGCGTATCAATAAAAAAGAAAAATGTGACAGAGGGTCTTGGGGATGATGAAGGCTCTTTTACCATATCACCAAGAGTCGGGGCCTTCAAAAACCTGCAACTGATACCAAAGTGTATCGCCATAGGTATCGGATGCAGAAAGGATAAGCCGGCATCTGAACTTACGGAATTTGTCTTAAGGACATTAAAGGAGCTTGCCCTTGATGAAAGGAGCGTTACTGCAGTTACTTCCATTGACCTTAAAAAGGATGAGAAGGGAATCTTAGAGCTATCAAAGAGACTCTCCGCAGACTTTTATACATATTCAAAAGAAGTACTGATGCGGCAGAAAGGCGATTTTACGACCTCGGACTTTGTGAAGGAAAAGGTCGGAGCAGACAATGTCTGCGAGCGGTCTCTTATGGCTTTTGGCTGTGAGAGGATCATTATGAAAAAAAGAGCTGAAAACGGTATGACACTGGCTATAGGAGCCATCCGGAGGGAATTGGGCTATGAATAAGAAGTGTTTATATGTTGTGGGGATCGGACCGGGGAAATACTCTGACATGACGATAAGGAGTGCCAAGATACTTAACAGCTGCGATGTGATCGCGGGATATACGGTGTACTGCGATCTGGTGCGCCCTATGTTTGAGGATAAAAAATTCATAAGCACCCCTATGATGAAGGAAGAGGAGAGGGTGAGACTTGCGCTTACAGAGGCGGACAAGGGGCTTAAGGTCGCTCTTATCTGCAGCGGAGATGCCGGTATATACGGGCTTTTGGGACTTGCCTACGAATTGGGAGTGGATTTTCCAGAGGTTGATATCAAGGCTGCAACGGGAGTTACGGCAGCTATCAGCGGAGGCGCTGTTCTTGGAGCACCGCTGATCCATGACTTTTGCTGCATAAGTTTAAGCAACAGACTGACGCCCTTTGAACTTATAGAAAAAAGGCTCCGGGCAGCGGCTCAGACGGATATGGTCATTGTTCTTTATAATCCCGAGAGCAGGTCAAGATCCGGCTTTTTAAAGAAGGCCTGCGAGATACTGCTTGAGGAAATAGAAGAAGAGAGAGTCTGCGGAATTGCCAGGAACATAGGCAGGGACGGCGAAAACTCACAGGTTGTTACATTGGGAGAACTTAAGGATACACCTGCCGACATGTTCTCAACGGTATTTATCGGAAATTCATCCACCAGAAACATCATGGGACTGATGGTAACTGCAAGAGGATATCAAAGTGAGAGATAAGATCCTTATTTTTGGCGGGACTACTGAGGGAAGGCTCTTTGCACAAAGGCTCACTGAGCTTAACATTCCTCATGTTGTCAGCGTTGCAACAGAATATGGAAAAACTGTGGAAAATGAGAGCGGTGAAGAATCCCTGCTTGTGGGACGAATGGATTCAAACGCAATTGCAGAGCTTATAAGAAGCGGGGATTTTGCTGCAGTTGTAGATGCCACGCACCCCTATGCGGTCAAGGCTTCCCAGGAGATAAGAAGTGCCTGCGAAAAAGAGTCCTTTATGTACTTGAGACTTATCAGAAAGGATGCAGGTCTTTTGACTGATAGTGAGAATGTAACTTATGTCGACGATGTGGCGGGGGCTGCGGAGGTACTTGAAAAGAGAGAGGGAAACATTCTGCTTCTTACCGGCAGCAGGGATCTTAAGGAGATAGCCTCAAGGATCACCGATAAGTCAAGGCTTTATGTAAGGATAATCCCGGATGCTGAAAGCCTTGAAAAGTGTCTTGAGGCAGGTCTTTCGGGAAGACAGATAATTGCCATGCAGGGACCGTTTTCTTCTGAGATGAATGAGGCACTGATAAAAGAAATTGGTGCATCAGTCATTCTTACCAAGGACAGCGGAAAGACAGGGGGCTTTGGTGAGAAGATAAAGGCCTGCGAAAGATGTGGCATAGGAACTGTTGTTATAAAGAATCCGGAAAAGACCTGTACCGGCGTGGAGGGCCTTGATGCCGGTGAGGTTCTTGAAAAGGTTTTGGATGTCCTTGGAAGCAAAGGCACCGCTCTTAGAGAGGCCGGTTCTGATAAACGGATAACTCTTGCCGGGATCGGGCCGGGTGATGAGAGATATCATACTGCAGAACTTGACAGGGCTATAAAAGAAGCTGATGTGGTTTTTGGCGCAGGGACTGTTCTTAAGAGGCTCTCTGACATAGGTGTTCCCAAATACGACTTCTATGAGGGCGAAAAAATATGGGAGTTTTTAAGAGAACATCCAAAGTTCAAAGCGCCTCTTGCGGTATTTTCAGGTGACATAAGCCTCTGCAGCGGAGCAAAGAAAGCTTCTGAGTTTTTAAAAAACAAAGGTTACAGGATCCGGAAGATAACCGGAATTTCATCCGTGGCTCTCTTTGCCGGAAGAATCGGGGCTTCACTTGAAGAGGTGAGAGTCATATCAAACCATGGCAGGGAATGCGATGTCAGAGGATACGTAAGAAGAAATGAGAAGGTAATAGTTCTTGCAAAAAGCCCTGAAAAGGCGCTTGAGATGGCTGCGAAAATGCCTTCAGGAAGCAGAGTGATCTTTGGATGCGAGCTTGGGACAGCAGGTGAAGTGATCGCAGAGTCTGGAACTGAAGGATTTACGGAAAGTGATATAAAAGGCAAGGTCCTTGTGTATATAGAAAATCCTGCAGCGGCCACAGAAAAGCTGATCCCTGCCATCAGGGACAGAGAGATCATAAGGGGCGATGTACCCATGACCAAGGAAGAAATAAGGAGCATCTCAATTCGAAAGCTTGGTCTTACAAAGGGGAGCGTACTCTTTGATGTAGGCGCAGGAACGGGCTCCATTTCCCTGGAGGCTGCCATGACCCATCCTACGGTAAAGGTCTTTTCCGTCGAAAAGAATCCCGAGGCGATAGAACTTCTTAAGAAAAACAGGGAGAAGTTTGCACTTTCAAACATGGAAATCGTTGAAGGCACTGCACCAAAGGCTCTTTTTGAACTCCCAAAGCCAAGCCACGTCTTTATCGGCGGAAGCTCGGGGAATCTTAAAGAGATCATAGAGAGCTGCACCGGCGAAAGAAAAGTAAGATTTGTTGTAAACTGCGTGACCTTAGAGACACTGGGAAGGACAATGGAAGTTATAAAAGAGCTTGGCGGTCTGGAAACAGAAGTTGTACAGATAAGCGCAACAAGGTTTAAAGAGGTGGGATCCTATCACATGGCAGATGGGATAAATCCTGTATTTGTAATAAGTTTTGAGATTTAGGTGAATGACTATGGGAAAGATGAAGGTACTTCCAAGAGTTCTTTTGTGTGCCCCTAAAAGCGGCAGCGGAAAGACTCTCATAACCTGTGCACTACTGCGCGCTCTTGTGAAAAATGGCTTTGATCCCTGCGCCTTTAAGTGCGGACCTGACTTTATAGATCCCATGTTCCACAAAACGGTACTTGGTGTTCCCTCAAGAAATCTTGATCTTATCATGGCGGGGGAGAACGGAGTAAAGGCTTCTCTATTGGCCGGTGTAGGAAACTGTAATATTGGCGTTATTGAGGGCGTCATGGGATTTTATGACGGACTTGGCGCAGAGGAGGGACTCGGATCCTCCTATGATCTGTGTGTGAGGACCGGAACGCCTGCCATACTCATCGTAGATGCAAAGGGCATGAGCACGTCGGTAATAGCCATGATCAAGGGATATCTTGAGTACGGAAAAGAGTCTGTAATAAGGGGAGTCATCTTAAACAGGGTATCCGGCGCTTTGGCATCTGAGCTTTCTGTCCTTATAAGAAAACAGCTGGGAATCCCGGTTATAGCAACGCTCCCGGCAGTAAAGGATGGTGCACTTGAGAGCAGGCACCTGGGACTTGTGCTTCCCTCAGAAATTCCCAAGCTCCTGTCAAAGGTAGATCGGGTTTCAGATGAGCTTTTAAAGAGCATTGATATGGATGCGCTTATGAAGATTGCAGAAAGTGCAAAAGACATCGAGGCTGAGGATGATAAGTCATATCCGCAGTTTGATGTGACCGTTGGTGTTGCAAGGGATGAAGCCTTTTGCTTTTACTATGAGGAAAACCTTGAGCTCCTTGAAAAAATGGGAGCGCGCGTAAAGTTCTTTTCCCCGATACATGATGATAAACTTCCGGAGGTATCAAGGCTTATCATCGGCGGAGGATATCCTGAGCTCTATGCAAAAGAGCTCTCTGAAAACAAAGGGATGTTAAGAAACATAAAAGAGGCTGCAAATGCCGGAATGCCGATCCTTGCGGAGTGCGGCGGATTTTTGTACCTTCAGGAAATGCTAAAGGATAAAGAGGGTATTGAACACGAGATGGCTGGAGTGCTGAAGGGCAGTTCTCACATGACAGATAAGCTCTCACGCTTTGGATATGTGTCTGTCTATGCCAATGGGGATAATGCTTATCTTAAAGAAATCGACCGCGTAAGGGGACATGAGTTTCATTATTACGACACGACGGATAACGGAAATATCGTGACTGTAACAAAGCTCAGCAGCGGCAAGAGCTGGAGAGGATATCAGGCAAAAGGCAATGTATTTGCCGGATTTGCTCATCTCTACTATCCATCCTGTGATAAGCTTGTTGAAAGATTTTTGGGATTGTAGGATTTTGTATGACAGAAAATGAACTGTTTAGTTTAAGTATAGATAAGCCCGATGAGAATAGCTTTCGCCTTGTGAAGGAAAGCTGGGATAAGATCTCAAAGCCTTTGGATTCTCTTGGGGATTTTGAGGATGTGATCTGCAGGATCGGAGCTGTTCAAAAAAGCAAATCCCCGGTGGCACATAAAAAGACCCTCATCGTCATGTGCGCAGACAATGGCATTGTAAATGAGGGTGTATCCCAGAGTGGGAGCGAAATAACAAGGGCTGTCGCAGCTGCGCTCGGAAAGGGCATCAGCAGCGCCAGCACCATGGCAAGAAAGGTCGGAGCAGATGTTGTTGCAGTGGACATAGGGATCGACTGTGATGATAAGATAGAGGGTGTACTTGACAGGAAGGTAATAAGGGGAACATCAGACTTTTTAAAAGAGCCGGCCATGAGCAGAGAGGAGACGCTATCTGCTGTTTTGACTGGTATCGATCTGGTAAAAGAGCTCTCGGACAATGGCACAGATATCCTTGCAACAGGCGAGATGGGGATTGGCAATACCACCACATCAACAGCTGTTATATGCGCCATGCTTGAGCTTGACCCGGCGGATGTGGCAGGGCGCGGAGCGGGACTTTCCCATGAGGGGCTGTTCAGGAAGATTGAGGTAATAAGAAAAGGACTCTCTAAATACTCCTTTGAAATGGAAAGTGACAAAGAGAGGACTTTTGAGATCCTGAGAACCCTGGGAGGGCTTGATATTGCAGGCCTTGTGGGAGTGTGCATCGGAGCTGCCATATATCATATTCCGGTTATGCTGGACGGAGTTATAAGTACCTGTGCAGCTCTTGTGGCAAATACTCTTGTTCCGGGAGTTTCGGAGTATCTGATAGCTTCACATGCAGGAAGAGAGAAGGGAAATGCATTTACCTTAAGCGCATTGGGACTTAGACCTCTTATGAACGGAAACCTTGCTCTTGGGGAGGGGACCGGTGCTTTGATGGCATTTTCCCTGCTGGATGTGGCAATGGATTTTTATTATAACGCCGCGAAGTTTGCGGACTATGAAATAGATGATTACGAGAGGTTTGACTGATGGTAGCTTTGGTGATCGGAGTGCCTGACAGCGGAAAGAGTGCACTGGCTGAAAATCTTGCCATGGAGCTTTCCGGTGACGGAAAAAGAATATATCTGGCCACCATGGAAATCCTTGACGATGCGGGAAAAGAGCGCGTGGAAAAGCACAGAAAGCTTCGGGAAGGGAAAGGCTTTTTTACCATAGAAGCCCCTGTTAAGATTAGTGAAGCCGTAGAGGATGAGCCGGATTTAAAGGATGCTACGGTGCTTGTCGAGTGCATCTCAAACCTTGTCGGGAATATGATGCATGATGATGATTCTTTGGAAAACAAAGCTGGAATCAGCAGCATAGGAGATGTTGTCAGTACAGCTGTTTTAGATGTGACAGAGATCTGCAACAAGGCTAAAAACGTGGTGATAGTTACAAACTCTTTTGCCTGTGAAGAGGGATTTGATGAGGAGACAAAAGAGTATGTGAGAAGCCTTGATGCCGTTAATGACAGGCTGAGAGAAGCCGCGGATGAAATTTATGAATTTGTCGAAGGAGAATGGCTAAGAAGTGAAAATAATTAAGAGCATACTAATTGCATTTTCCATGTATTCAAGGATCCCTGTTTTGCAGTTTAAGTGGGAGGAGGAAGAATACTCCCATGCCATAAGCTTTTTGCCTTTTGTAGGGATTGTCATCGGGGGCCTTGAGATTGGCGTATGGAGACTTTGCTGCAGCTTTGGGGTTCCTTTGTTTGTGACGGCACTTCTATTGTGCCTTGTGCCGATGGTGATAACAGGCGGGTTTCATCTGGACGGATATATGGACGTCTGTGATGCCCTCTCTTCCTATTCGGGGAGGGAGAGAAGTTTAGAGATCATGAAAGATCCTCACATAGGGGCCTTTGCAGTGATCGGCTTTGCAAGGTTTGGTCTTCTGTTTGTAATGTCAGCTTATCTGCTTGTCTTTTCCGGCGAAGGAAAGCCTGATCATATGGGAATATATCAGTTTGCGCTGCTATTTGTGTTTGTGCGTGCTCTGTGCGGAGTTTTAAGCCTGGTGCTGCCAAAGGCAAAGAGCGACGGGATGCTGAGCAGGGAAGCAGGTATGACTACACAGGCGGATTTCATGTTCTTAACGCTCATAGCCTCTGCATCGGGACTATTTATGGTTTACGTGAATATGGTATCGGGTGGTCTTTGCTTTGCAGCACTTCTTGTTTTTTGTTTTTATTACAGCTTTATTTGTAAAAAGAGATTCGGCGGAGTAACGGGAGATACGGCAGGTATGTTTATTGCAAGAGGAGAGCTGATAGGGCTTTTGGTTCTTGCTGTTTACTTCTTTGTGGTCAGAATATGATAGAACATTTTATTGCTTTTTTTATTGGAGTTTTAATAGACAGGATTGTTGGAGATCCGCATAAAATGCCGCATCCCGTAAGGCTTATGGGGAGAGTGATCGCTCTTTTGGACAAGGCTTTTATGGGAGAGAAAAAGTCTCCCGGCGATGAAGAGGTACGCATCGCGCCTGATACGAAACGAAATGCGGGAGCTGAGTTTGTCAAAGGTCTGATACTGTGGGTGACCGTGATCACGCTTACATTTACAGTAAGCTTTGCCATATGGTTTTTTACGCATCTCTGCAGCAGCTGGCTTGGAATCGCAGTGGAGGCAATACTCACTGCATACTGTCTTGCGGCAAAGAGCCTTAAAGTCGAGAGCATGAAGGTGTATGATGCCCTTGATAAAGAAGGACTTTTGTCAGGAAGAAAGGCTGTTTCCATGATCGTCGGAAGAGATACTGACGTGCTTGATGAATCGGGAGTCATAAAGGCAGCCGTTGAGACTGTGGCTGAGAATACTTCTGACGGAGTGATCGCCCCCATGATCTATTGTTTCCTCGGCGGATCAGTGTTTGGCCTTGTGTACAAAGCTGTGAATACCATGGATTCAATGCTGGGCTATCACAATGACAGGTATGAGTACTTCGGCAAAGCGGCAGCTAAAATGGATGATGTCTTTAACTATATCCCTGCAAGGGTAAGTGCTCTTTTGATGATAGGTGCTTCATTTATCATGGGAAAAGAGTACTCAGGAAAGGACGCAGTCAGGATTTTTAAAAGGGACAGATACAATCACAAATCACCAAATTCGGCTCAGACAGAGAGTGTTCTCTCAGGAGCGCTGCGTGTACGTCTTGCGGGAGATGCCAGCTACTTTGGAAAGGTTGTCAAAAAGCCTTTCATCGGAGATGATATAAGACCGGTTGAGAAAAGAGATATTAAAAGAGCTTGCAGGCTTATGTATACTGCGGAAACACTGTTTGTCATTGCTCTTATGGTGCTTGCCTTAGCCTGTTGTATTGCGTATTATAGATAATTGAAAAAATGTCGCTTACATGTAAAGAGCGGCTGTCAGGAGGAGAAAAGATTATGAAGAACAATAACAAAAAGGGTATTATCATTGGCGCTATCGCTCTGATAGCACTCATAGCTGTTTTTGCGGTGGTGTACTTTATAAACAGGCCTGCAACCAGTAAGGGCGCCAAGAATATTACAGTAGAAGTCAAGGCAAGTACAGGTGATGTTACTGATTATGAGCTTTCAACAGATGCTGAGTACTTAAAGGATGCCATGGATGAGCTCTCTTCAAACGGCTCGGGATTTAGTTATTCGGGTACAGACAGCGAGTACGGCATCATGATCGAGTATATAAATGAAGAGCGCGCAAGCTTTGCGGAAGACGGAGCATACTGGGCTTTATATGTAAACGGTGAGTACGGCCAGTACGGCGCTGATGCTCAGCCTGTTACCGATGGAGATACATATGCGTGGGTTTACGAACTTGCACAGTAAGTTTAGTGTTATCGATATTGCACAGATTGGCATTATGGTTGCCATCATCGAGGTCTCCAAGTTTGCCCTGAGCGGAATGCCGAATATAGAGCTTACAAGCTTTTGGCTTATAATGTTCACCCTCTATTTCGGCTGGAAGATCGTGGCTATTGTGCCTGCGTTTATTCTGATCGAAGGAGCCTTTTACGGAGTACACCTGTGGTGGATCATGTATCTGTACGCATGGCCTCTGCTGGTGACCATAGCATGGATATTCAGGAAGAACACATCTGCCATCTTTTGGGCAGTGGTTTCGGGAATTTTCGGCCTTTGTTTCGGAGCGCTGTGCTCGATCCCTTACTTTGTAATAGGAGCTATGAGCGGTGGCTTTATTGCAGGAATGAGAGCAGCTATCACCTGGTGGGTTGCCGGAATTCCCTGGGATTTCATCCACTGCTTTGGGAATTTTGTTATCATGCTGGTGCTTTTTCACCCTATCGGCAAGGCTATGAAGATGGTGGCAGATGGCAGGAGAGCAGAGATCTGATTTGGAGCTGGTATGTTGCACGGCGGAGAGATTTACGACAAAAAAATAGAATTGGATTTCTCGGTGAACCTTAATCCCTGTCCCTGTCCGCAGGAGGTGATCGATGCGATCAAAAGTGCTGCGGAAAAAGTTTCAAACTATCCTGACATTTCGCAGAGAAGATTCAGGGCGGCTGTGGCTGGGGCTGAGATCGGGCTTTCTGAAAGAAATACAGAGTTTAAACCGGAGAATATAGTCGGGGGCAACGGGGCATCGGAGCTTTTAATGGCTATTGCCTGCATGGTAAAACCGAAGAAAGCTCTTTTACCGATTCCAAGTTTCTATGGCTATGAACATGTGCTGAGAGCCTCCGGATGTGAAGTGGTGCGCTATAACATGGCCGGGGAAGATGAGAGAGGGAAAACGCAGTTTGAGCTCTCAGAGAGATTTACTGATGCCATCACTGATGATACAGACATGGTGATCCTTGGAAATCCCAACAACCCTACAGGCAGACTGATATCAGAGGGGCTTTTAAGAAATATCCTTGACAGATGTCGTGAAAAGGGCGCCTGTCTTGTAGTGGATGAGTGTTTTTTCAGGTTATCCGGTAAAGGTAATGGTCAGGGCATCGCAGTCAGCGCGAGGAATTTTATTCATGAGTACCGGAATCTGTTTGTGGTAGATGCCTACACAAAGCTCTTTTCCATACCGGGGGTAAGAGTCGGATTTGTCATAACATCAGTGGAAAATGCTGACAGGCTCAGAAAGCTTTTGCCGGAATGGAACATGTCGGTATTTGCGGAGTGCGCAGGGGCTAAGTGTGCTGAAATTACAGGAGAGAGCTCTTTTACCGGAGAATCTCTTGAAGTTATAGATACAGAAAGAGCTTATCTTTCTGCGCAGTTGTCAGGGCTGGGAATTACTGTATACCCGTCAGATACGAATTTCATCCTTGTAAAAAGTGAAGAAAACCTGTATGAGAGGCTTTTGGAAAAGGGGATACTTATCAGGGACTGCAGCAATTTCCGGGGGCTTGAAAAGGGCTTTTACCGGATAGCCATAAAGGATCATGACTCAAATGAAAGGCTGATAACTGCCATTAAAACTCTTTGCAATAATCGCGAAAGGTGATAATATTTCTTAATAGTATTATTTTGAGGAGAAAAAAGAGATGAGGACTAAAATCAGGGAGTTGTTTACTAAAACATCTGAATATGCATCAAAGGAAGTGACTGTATATGCATGGGTAAGGACCAACAGGGCACAGTCAAATTTTGGATTCCTTAATTTGAACGATGGTTCTTTCTTTGAGAATTTACAGGTGGTTTACGATAAGGACCTTGCTAATTTCGGAGATATTTCCAAAATTGGTGTGGGGGCAAGTGTTAAGGTTAACGGAACACTGGTGCTTACTCCCGAGAATAAACAGCCTTTTGAAGTAAAAGCTGCAAGCGTAGAGCTTTTGGGTGATTGTCCTGAGGACTATCCGATCCAGCCCAAGCGTCATACAAGAGAGTTCCTTAGAACCGTTGCACACCTTCGCCCGCGCACAAACCTTTTCAGTGCCGTATTCAGAATCAGAAGTGTGGCTGCAATGGCTATCCACAGCTACTTCCAGGAGAGGGGATATGTCTATGTACATACTCCACTGATCACCTGTGCCGACTGTGAGGGCTCGGATCAGATGTTCAAGATCACAACCCTTAACATGAATGATCTTCCGAAGACTGAGGATGGCAAGGTTGATTTCAAGAAGGATCTCTTCGGCAAGCAGGCGTTTATCACAGGTTCAGGTCAGCTTCAGGGCGAGACCTTTGCAATGGCCTTTGGTGATATCTATACCTTCGGGCCTACCTTCAGAACTGAGAATTCAAACACACAGACACATGCCAACGAGTTCTGGATGATCGAGCCTGAAATGGCATTCTGCGACCTTGACGGCCTTATGGATATCGAAGAGGAGATGCTTAAGTATGTTGTTAAGTATGTTTGCGACAAGTGTCCTGAAGAGATTGACTTCTGCGACAAGTTCGTTGCCAAGGGACTTAAGGAGAAGCTTGATAACATTGTAAATACAGAGTTTACAAGAATTAAGCACCACGATGTAATTGATATCCTTAAGAAAGCCGATGTTAAGTGGGACTTCAAGCCCGATTATGAAGAGGATCTTGCAAAAGAGCATGAGAAATATATCGTAGATTACTTCCATGGACCTGTATTTGTTACGGACTGGCCCAAGGATATCAAGGCATACTACATGAAGGTGAACCCTGACAACAAGACTGTTGCAGCAGTAGATCTTCTTGTACCCCAGGCAGGTGAGCTTATGGGCGGAAGCCAGAGAGAAGAGAACCTTGATAAGCTTATTGAGAGAATGGACGAGATGGGCGTTGATAAGGAAGGCATCGACTGGTACCTCGATACCAGAAGATACGGTGGATGCATCCACAGCGGCTTCGGTATGGGCTTTGAGCGACTTATCATGTACCTTACCGGCGTAGAGAACATTCGTGACGTAATACCTTATCCCAGAACACCACAGTCCTGCGAGTACTAATACCTACAAAATATTAAGAACCTTGTATCTTCACGGATACAGGGTTCTTTTTAATTTTATGTTGTAATACCACAATATATGGTATAATAAATTCAAAGTCATACAAATAGAGGGGGACCTACGCATGAAGAAGATCTACGTACTGGACACCAACGTTTTGATTCAAGCACCCCATGCTCTCAAGTGCTTTGATGATAACGAGGTCGTTCTTCCGCTGGTAGTCTTGGAGGAGCTGGACACGCACAAGAGAGATGAAGGTGAGCGTGGAGCCAATGTAAGAGAAGCCATCAGGATTCTCGAGCAGATAAGAGGCCAGGGGGATCTGGTTGCGGGTGTAGAGCTCGAGAGTGGAGGACTTCTCAGAGTTGAGAAGAACTTTAAGGATGTTGAGCTTCCCAAGGACATGTCAGAGTACAAGTCTGACAACCGCATACTCAAGGTATGCAAAGGACTTAAGGAGAGCAGCAAGGAACAGGTCATTCTGGTAACTAAGGACATTCTGATGCGTATTAAGGCTCAGCTCCTTAATATTAAGTCAGAGGATTTTACAACCGAGCAGGTTGCAGGAGGCGGCGAGCAGTATATGGGCAGGATCGATGTCTATGCTCCCGAGGATCTCTTTAAGGATTTCAAGAAAAAGGGAATCCCTGTTGATGCCGTTTACTGTTGTGATGAGGAGGGGAAACAGTACAAGCCTGATTTATATGAAAATGAGTTTGTTGTTGTAAGAGCTGACCAGTCTGTTGGCAAGACCCAGATGGGCCGTGTCTGCAAAGGTTTTATCAAAAAGCTTGAGTATGAAAAGAGTCAGCCTTATGGGGTTAAACCAAGGAATGCCGGACAGTACTTCCTTCAGGAGGCGCTTATGCAGCCGGCAGATGTCGCACCGCTTGTTATCGTCAAGGGTATGGCAGGAACAGCCAAGACATTCTATTCACTGGCAGTAGGCCTTGAGAAGATGATAAATCGTCCGACAGGTGAATACCGCAGGATTCTGGTTTGCAGACCCAATTCGCAGTTTGATGATGACATCGGATTTTTGCCCGGTGATGAGCAGGAGAAGATATCACCTCTCATGAGACCAATCATCGATAATCTTGAGCAGCTCATAGACTCCAATGAAGAGGAGCGGTACAAAGATGAGAAAGAGCTGCAGGGCAAGACGGATGAGGTCTTTGAAAGAGGTATTGTTCAGTGCGAGGCACTAAACTTTATCAGAGGAAGATCGATCTTAAAGACATACCTGATCATAGACGAGGCTCAGAATATGACACCTACCCAGGCCAAGGGCATCATAACCAGAGCAGGCAAGGATACCAAGATCATTCTTCTTGGAGATCCGAACCAGATCGACAGGCCTTTCCTCGATGAGAGGACAAATGGTCTTTCCTATGCTTCAGAGCATATGAAGGGAAGCCCGCTTGCATGGCAGATTTCTCTTTCCGCTTCGGAATGTGAGAGAAGCAGACTGGCCATGGACGCTATCGAGAGAATGCGCGATAAATAATATCAAGTGTATTAGTTAAGACTAACAAAATATAATTGCGCAAAATTAGTACTGATGCAGATTGTACAAAAATATCTGTATCAGTACTTTTTATTATTATAAAAATGATGAAATTGATAATTATTATCTGTTAGCAATTGACAACAGGTAGAACACGGAATATTCTAATAATGAATTAGTTAGCTAATAACAACACACGATACCCATAGCTAACAGAAGAGTTGGTTGAGAAAGAGAGGTATTCATGATGCCACTTACTTTTGCAGATAGCGGACAGCTTCTTAAGATCCGGAAGATTACAGGTAATGACGAAACCAAGCAGCATCTTGCTACTTTGGGATTTGTAACAGGAGAAGAGATTTCGATTGTAAACAAGAATGGTGGAAATCTGATAGTGAATGTCAAGGATAGCCGAATAGCTCTTGATAAGACACTCGCAAACCGCATCTACATCTGATGCGGGTAATTTTATGTTGGTACTAAAAATTCAAATAGAGGGAGAAAACGATGAAAACACTTAGAGATGTGGAAATTGGTCAGAATGCCAAAGTTGTAAAACTTCATGGCGAAGGCCCTACAAGGCGCAGGATCATGGACATGGGACTGACTAAGGGAGCAGAAGTTTACGTAAGAAAGGTTGCACCACTGGGAGACCCGATTGAACTCACAGTCAGAGGTTATGAGCTTACAGTGCGCAAGGCTGATGCAGAGTTCGTAGAGGTCGAGTAAGACTGATACTTTCCATTTTATTCTGCATAGAGGGTATGCAGTTTATTTTTAGAAAGGCGGTTAGCATTTGCTAACGCAAAATATCAGATTATTAAATGATTACACATTAGGAGGCAGTAGATGGAAATAAAGATCGCACTTGCGGGTAACCCCAACAGTGGTAAAACAACACTTTTTAATGACCTTACAGGAAGCAGGCAGTACGTAGGTAACTGGCCCGGTGTTACTGTAGAGAAGAAGGAAGGTAAACTTAAGGGAGATGAGTACAAGGATGTTGTCATTCAGGATCTTCCGGGTATATATTCCCTTTCACCTTATACACTTGAGGAAGTTGTATCAAGAACTTATCTTGTAACAGAGAAGCCTGATGCCATCATAAATATCGTGGATGGAACCAACATCGAGCGTAACCTGTATCTTACAACTCAGTTGCTTGAGCTGAATATCCCAACAGTTGTAGCACTTAACATGATGGATCTCGTTCGAAAGAACGGTGACAAGATTGATATTAAGGCTCTCTCAGATGCACTCGGATGCGAAGTTGTTGAGCTCTCCGCACTTAAGAGTGAGGGTACACAGGATCTTGTTAAAAAAGCTGTTGCAGCAGCTAAGAGCGGTAAGGTATCCCATAATATGGACTTCCTTACAGGTGAAGTTAAGGAAGCTGTAGAGAAGATTGAAGAGATCATCAAGGGAAGCGGAGATCAGAAATTCCTTCGATGGAACGCTGTTAAGGCATTCGAGAGAGATGAGAAGGCTGTAAAAGAGCTTCACCTTACATCCGATAAGCTTAAGGAAATCGAAGCAGTAACCAAACAGGTTGAGGAAAGCCTTGACGACGATGCGGAATCTCTTATCACAAACGAGAGATACACATATATTACTTCAGTAACAGATAAGGCTGTTAAGAAGGGGCTTGCAAAGGGAGAGCTTACAGTATCCGATAAGATCGACAAGATTGTTACCAACAGAATCTTAGGTCTTCCTATTTTTGCACTTATCATGTTCTTTGTATATGCCATCGCCATGGGCGGATGGAGTGTATCCATCGGAACAATGGCAACAGACTTTACTAATGACGTGATCTTCGGTGAGTGGGTTCCCGGACTTTTTGATACTATTCTTGGTGCTCTTCATGTAGAAGAGGGTACAGTTTTATACGGACTTATCCAGGATGGTATTGTTGCAGGTGTTGGTGCTGTTATCGGTTTCGTACCTCAGATGCTGGTTCTTTTCCTGCTTCTGTCAATCCTTGAGGATGTCGGATACATGGCCCGTGTAGCTTTCGTTATGGACCGTATCTTCAGACAGTTTGGTCTTTCCGGAAAGAGCTTCATCCCTTGCCTTGTTGCTACAGGATGCGGAGTTCCCGGTGTTATGGCAAGCCGTACAATTGAGAATGAGCGTGACAGAAAGATGACCATCATGACCACAACCTTCATGCCATGTGGTGCCAAGCTTCCTATCATCGGACTCATTGCAGGAGCTATCTTCGGAGGATCGCCTCTTGTTGCAGCTTCAGCTTACTTTATCGGAATCGGATCCATAATCCTCTCAGGTATCATTCTTAAGAAATTCAAGGTATTTGCCGGAATTCCTGCTCCTTTCGTTATGGAGCTTCCTACATACCATGTTCCTTCTGTTTCAGGTGTGCTTCGTGCCACATGGGAGAGAGGCTGGTCCTTCATCAAGAGAGCCGGCAGCGTGATCGTTGTTTCATCAGTTATTATCTGGTTCCTGTCTGCTTTTGGATCAGTAAACGGACACTTTGGTCTTGTTGATAACCTCTTTGAGGATGAAACAGTTATTACAGATGAATATGTAGCAGAGCTTGCTGACAGGATGAATGTTCCTGAAGAAGATGTAAACGCTATGGATGCTTCACTTCTTGCAAGTGTTGGAAATGCAGCTTCATTTGTATTTAAGCCCCTTGGATTTGGCAGCTGGAAGCCTACCGTTGCAACTGTAACCGGACTTGTTGCCAAGGAAGAGGTTGTAGGAACATTTGGTGTACTTTATAATTATGATGATGGAGAAGAAGAACTCGGAGAAGAGGGCGAGCAGATTTGGGACAGAGTTGCAGCTGATTTCTCACCCATCGCAGCATATGCCTTCATGATATTCAACCTTCTGTGTGCACCATGCTTTGCTGCAATCGGAGCTATAAAGCGTGAGATGAACAACGCAAAGTGGACATGGGCAGCAATCGGATATATGACAGGATGGGCTTATGTACTTGCTCTTATCGTTTACAATATCGGAGGGCTTATCCTCGGACAGGTTTCATTTGGACTTGGTACAATAGTAGGCGTAGTTCTTCTTGGATGTCTTATTTACCTCCTTTTCAGAAAAGGCTATCAGGCAGCTGAGGGTGAGGGAAAAGAGATGGCTGTTAAGATGAAAGCTTAACGTGAAAATGGTTTTTGGCTTTTGATTTAGAAAGGAGGTGCGATATGGCATCTATAATCGGAAATGCGGTTGTCGTAATCGCACTGGCAGTTATTATATTTTTCTCCGGAAGAGCTACCATCAGGACCTTTAAGGGAGAACTCAAGGGAGAGGGATGCAGCGGATGCGCAGGCGGAAGCTGTGCAGGCTGCAGCAGATGCTCTGCAGCAGCCAAAAAATGAATATTTCGAGTTTAAGAGAAATTGAAATCAAGATAACAGAAGATGAGGCGGGGCTCAAGGTCAGGGAGATCATGTCGGGCAAACTGAAATTATCCTCCAGAGAGATAACAAGGTGCAAACAGTTTGAGGACGGAGTAATGATTAAAATTCCCGGGGATCCGCAGTACAAGATGATCTGGCTTAAGGAAACTGTAAGTGCCGGCGACATACTCAAGGTCAGGATATATGAAGATATCGATAACTCGGGTGATGTAGTCCCTTCAGATGATCCCATAGATATCGTCTTCGAGGATGAGGACATTATTCTTCTTAATAAACCGGGGGATATGGTTGTGCATCCATCCTATGCGCATTACAGGGATTCTCTTTCGAATGCCCTTGCAGGCTATTACAAACGCACAGGGCAGAGCCACGTCATAAGAACTATCGGAAGACTCGACAGGGAGACGTCAGGTCTTTTGATATTTGCTAAGAACAGACATGCTGCTGCGATACTCTCCAATCAGAAGGAGAATATGTCAAGGCGCAAGGAGTATCTTGCACTTGTAAGCGGAATTATGGAGAATGCACAGGGGACCATCGATGCGCCAATCGGTCAGGAAGAGGGAGTACGTATGATCCGAAAGGTCACAGATAGCGGTAAACAGGCAATTACACACTATAGGCTTATCAGGCAGTTTGCGGACTATGCCCTTATAAAGCTGCATCTGGATACAGGCAGGACCCATCAGATAAGAGTTCATATGTCTTATATCGGTCATCCGCTTTTGGGGGATAATCTATACGGAAAAGAGATTGAAGATAACCATGGGATGATGCGAGCAGCTCTTCATGCAGCTCATCTGGAGTTTATACATCCCATAACGGGACAGTCTATGTCTTTTGATGCGGATTTACCTGATGATATGGCGGGGCTTATCAGGCAATAACAGTTAAACTTGAAAGGAAGCTCACAACGAGCTTCCTTTTTTGATGATGTCTTTTCCAAATTCCGATCTTAGCTTTTCGGTCATGGCATCAAGCTTTTTTTGTCTCTCTCTGCCGGGGGAGTTACTACTGATAAAAGAACTCTCGTCGGGAGATAGAAGCCCCTGATCAAAGAGATTTAGCTGCTGGTAGGAACCATCATCAAGCTTACTTACACCAACGCCAACAAGTCTTATTACTTCACCTTTCATGAACAGCCCGTTGTCTCCAAGAAGAAGCTTGTCCGAAAGCTCTTTGGAGTACTTAAGAAGGTGATTTTCATCGTTTATGGAGCTTTCGAGCTGCATCTGAGCCGAATGCCTCTTAAAAGTCCCTGTTTTGACTGACACAGTGACAGTTCTGCCATATACATGATCTCTTATTAGACGCTTTGATACACTGCTACAGAGATATTTAAGTACCGGGATTATGTCTTTGTCATAACTATCGGAAGTCAGGTCGGAGCGGAGAGTAGTTTCATTTGAGTAGCTTTTGGCCTCTTCATAACTGTCTGATACATTTGTGCTCCCAATGCCATTTGCAGCTGCATATATGTAAGATCCGACATTTTCACCGAGTATGGATATAAGCATCTGAGGGTCTGAAGCGGCTGCTTCTCCAATGGTCCTGATACCGATGTTTTGCAGCCTTCCTGCAGTTGCTTTTCCGCAGCCGTACAGCTCCCCTATATCAAGAGGCCACATCTTTTCACTGATCTCCTCGGGGAAAAGGGTGTGTATCCTGTCGGGCTTTTGAAAATCACTGGCCATCTTGGCAAGGAGCTTATTGCAGGATATGCCGACATTGACGGTAAAACCGAGAGTATCCCTGATTTCATCCTTTATCTTTGCTGCAAGGCAGATTGGAAAGGGGCAATCCGGTGTTTCAAGATGATGATACATACTGTGCATACCGGAAACATCAACATATGCTTCATCTATTGAAACCTGCTCGATAAGCGGGGAATAGCGTTTTAATACATCAATAAATTTGTGGGAATAAAATCTGTAGGTTGTAAAGTCGGATTTTACAAGAACAAGGGAAGGGCATTTCTCCAGAGCCTTTACCACCGGCTCACCGGTGACAATACCGTATTTTTTGGCAGGTATTGATTTGGCGGTAATAATGCCATGCCTTGTCTTGACATCTCCGCCGACAGCGGAAGGAATGGTTCTGAGGTCAACGCTGTCAGGATCCTCAGAAAGAGCCTTTAGCGCGGACCAGGACAAAAAGGCAGAATTGACATCTATATGGAATATGTATTTGTCATGATCGTAAACATGATTTTCCATCGATTTATTTTCCTCTAATTAGCCATTATACACCATATTTCTGCCAAAAAATTGTATACTGAATATAGTGAATATTCGAAGTATCATTTGATAAAAAAGGAGAGAAAAATGCCGATAGTAGGAGCTTTTATGGTGCCACACCCGCCCATCATGCTTCCTGAGGTGGGGAGAGGCGAAGAAGAAAAGATAGCTGCAACAACAGCTGCGTACAGGCAGGTTGCGGACAGGATAGCAGAGCTTAAACCAAAGACAATCATTATCTCAAGTCCCCACAGCATTATGTATGCTGACTATTTTCATGTTTCGCCCGGCAAAAGAGCTGAAGGCGACATGGGGAGATTCAGGGCATCTCAGGTGAAGTTTGATGTGGAATATGACACAGACCTTGTTGCTGAGATATGCGCGATTTCCGATTCCTACGGTCTGGAAAAGGAAGATATAAAGAGCATGGAGATACAGGGCTTTCCTGCAGGAACCATGGGGGAAAGAGATCCTGAACTGGACCATGGCACCATGATCCCGCTCTACTATATCAGAGAGAAATATACAGATTTTAAGATCGTGAGGATTGGATTATCAGGACTTTCTCTTCCGATGCACTACGAGATGGGGCAGATCATACAACAGGCTGTTGAGCGAACCGGCGTAAGAGCTGTTTACGTTGCCAGCGGAGATCTTTCACACAAGATGAAGGAAGACGGACCTTACGGTTTTGCCAAGGAAGGGCCGGAGTATGATGAGAGGATAATGGAAGTCTGTGGCAGTGGTGAATTTGACAGACTCCTTGATTTTGATGAGGTGTTCTGCGACAAAGCTGCCGAGTGCGGTCACAGGTCTTTTGTCATGATGGCGGGAGCTCTGGACGGACTGTCCGTATCTGCGCATAAGCTCTCACATGAGGCGACTTTCGGGGTAGGATACGGAATCTGTACCTTCGAGGTTGGCGGTAAAGATGAGAACAGGCATTTCCTCGAGAAGTGGAGAGACAATAAGAAAGCGCAGCTTGAAAAGAGAAAACAGGATGAGGATCCGTATGTAAGGCTCGCCAGATACTCTTTAGAGAGTTATATAACCCTCGGAAAGAGGATCACCAGGAAGGATTTAAAAGGTGATAAATGGTCTGATATGGACAGAGAGATGCTTGGGAGAAGAGCCGGGACCTTTGTGTCCATTCACAAGGACGGGGCACTAAGGGGCTGTATTGGGACCATACTTCCAACCACAGGCTGTATCGCCGATGAGATAATGCAGAATGCGATCAGTGCAGGAACAAATGATCCGAGATTTCCGATGATCAAGGAGGATGAGCTTCCATACCTTGAGATGAGTGTCGATGTCCTGGATGAGCCGGAGCCTATTGATAGTCCCGATGAGCTGGATGTTAAGCGATACGGAGTAATTGTCACTCATGGAAGAAAGAGAGGGCTCCTCCTTCCGAATCTCGACGGTGTGGACAGTATAGAGCAGCAGATTGATATTGCGCGCCAGAAGGCAGGGATTTATGAAGATGAGGATTACAGTCTGGAGCGCTTTGAGGTAATTCGTCACTACTAAGCAGCGGGGAGGGTTAATATGCCAAAATGTAACGTCTGCCACAATCATTGTGATCTTGAAGAAGGCCGGGAAGGACTTTGCAAGGCCAGGATCTGTCGCGATGGCAAGGTGGTTCCCAAAAACTATGGCCATGTCACATCCATTGCTCTTGATCCTATAGAGAAAAAGCCTTTAAATCTCTTTTACCCGGGATCGAAGATCATTTCTGTGGGAAGCTACGGCTGTAATCTGCGTTGCCCGTTCTGCCAGAACCACGAGATTTCATATGATTTCGGAAAAGAGTATCCCTATGGCTTTCGGGAGATGTCTCCGAAGGAGGTGGCTGACATTGCACTGGAATACAAGGATGAGGGCAATATAGGTGTTGCTTTTACTTACAATGAGCCGCTTGTGGGCTATGAGTTCGTGGTGGATGCTGCCAAAAAGGTCCATGAAAATGGCATGAAGACGGTACTTGTATCAAATGGGAATGTTACTTTGGAGGTGGCGAAGCAGGTAATTCCTCATATAGATGCCATGAACATTGATCTCAAGGGATTTACTGAAAAATATTATCAGGAAGTGCTTCGTGGCGACAGAAAGCTGGTCATGGATTTTATAAGCATGGCTGCAGAGGTCTGCCATGTGGAAGTCACAACCCTGGTGGTTCCGGGCTTTAATGACACGGAAAACGAGATAAAAGAGCTTTCTAAATGGATAGCTTCCCTGGATGAGGGCAGGGGAAAAGATAAGGTAGCTCTGCATATTAGCAGGTATTTTCCAAGGTTTAGGATGGATGCTCCTGCAACGGATGTGGACCTGATTTACAGGCTTAAGGGTGTGGCGGAAAAAGAACTGGATCATGTATTTACAGGGAATTGCTAAGCCTTTTGACTTTTGTACCCTATCATCATATAATAATCCAATATTTGATTTGGAGGATTATTATAATGAGCAATTACGAAGATAAGGAAGAGTGCTGCTGCGGAGCAGAAGAGGGATGCGGCGACGGAGGATGCTGCGGAGGATCTGAAGGCGGCTGCGGTGGATGCGGCGGATGCCACACATATGAGCCTGATTTTGAGGGCCAGAACATAGGCAAGACCTGCAGAACTCACTATACAGGTACTTTCAATGACGGAACCAAGTTTGATTCTTCTTATGACAGAGGAGAGCCTCTTGAGTTCGTCTGCGGGACAGGAATGATGATCCACGGCTTTGATAAGGCTGTTGCAACCATGAATGTCGGGGATGTCATCGATATTCACTTAGAGCCGGGCGAAGCTTACGGGGATGTTGATCCAAACGCATTCATAACAATTAATATCTCTGATCTTCCGGGCTCTGAGGACCTTAGTGTCGATCAGAAGGTATATCTTCAGGATGTTTACGGAAGACCAATTCCTGTTAAGGTTACAGCCAAGGATGATTCACAGATCACCTTTGATGCAAACCACGAGATGGCAGGCAAAGAGCTTAACTTTAAGATTGAACTTGTAGAAGTTGTTTGATATTGGAAATGCCTTCTCCTATACGCTTATCCGGAGGATTAAAATAAAGTTTCAAATGCGTATGTTTTTTTGTGAAATTAATGTTTATTTTCGAGAAATTTTATTGTTTTAAGTGTTGAATGACGTTCCCGGGTAGGTTACTATTTAGTTAAGAATAAAGACAATTATGTTCAGGTTATGATTATGATTGTGTAGGAGTGAAGATTATGAGGAAGTTAAATTTAAGAAGAATCCTTGCTATGGCAATGACTGCTGTTATGACATTAACACTTCTTGCATGTGGTGCAACGAATGATGCGATTGTCGATGATCAGGCTGCTGTCAGAGGTTTAGACGAAGGTGTCGGCGAGATCTGGATCGATGACGAGGCTATTGCCCTTGCCGGATCAGCTGCTTCATCACAGGCTGCCCTTGATGCATGCACAGCTGTATTTAACATCATGAATCAGCAGAGAGTTGCAAGAGGTCTTTCAGAACTTGCATGGAGCCAGGCACTTACAAATGCTGCTCAGGTTCGTGCTAATGAGATCACAACATCATTCTCTCATACAAGACCTAACGGCTCAGAGTTCTGGACAGTTGATTCAAGCTGCCAGTATGGTGAGAACCTCGCTAAGCTTTATCAGTCAGCTGATGCTGTATATACAGCTTGGATGAATTCACCTACTCACGCTGCTAACATTATGGATGGCGGATACAAGACAGTTGGTATCGCTATTTGCCAGACAGGCGACGGCAGCTGGTACTGGGCACAAGAGTTTGGATATTAAATGAGTAAAGTAGAAAAGACCTGATATCTTGCTTGCAAGATTATCAGGTCTTTTTAGACTGTAGACAAAGTATATTGTGATATCTTTACTTTATGGGGTATCATTGAAATCTATTAACAGCATTGAATTTCACGGACCATCATCGGCCTGAGACTCTCAAAATCTTATTTAGTCCGACTTTTTTGTAAAAAAATGGTTTTTCACATTGATCAGATACATAATTATCGGACTAACTTTACACTAAATAATCACACGTCCGATAAGAAAGCTGTTTTTATTACGTTTTTATTAATATTTTATTCAAAGAATCGGACTAAGCGACAACTATAATTATCATAGTCCGATTTTCCATTATTCGTCATTGCAAATTTTCCGAAATTGATAAAAAAACATCGGATTAAACACTTTAATTATCACATCCAGTCCGATAATAGGTAAAAGCAAGTCTGGGTTAATCCTTTAGTCTGGCAAGATAAAGAAGGGAAACCATAAGGTATGTATATTGATCAATCACTTTGTCTACACTCTTACTCACGGACAGTGATCCGTGAGCTTTTTGTGTGTGGGCTTTTAAGTACTGTGCAGACTATTTGGTTTTATTACTTATCATCTCTGTAATGGGCGATGTTTCCCTCTCTGAATTTATCCCTTCTTCTATGCTTTCTTATAAGACCATCTTCAAACTGAATGGTGATGTCATTACATCCAAAATCTTCTATTACAGTTGCTTTCGTCAGACCAGAGATTTGCCCATGAGTTAGTATGTTCCTCATATCCAGCTTCCTTCAGATTCCGCCTCACGACGGACACCCTTGCTTTCGGCTATATCCTTCCCACTACCGGGCGGATTCGGGACTTTAACCCGTTAGAAACGTGCGCCGCTAGGCGCACTTAAAAAATCAGATGAAGTCCACTTGGATTTCATCTGATTTCCGTTTGTCCTAGATGATCTATCTTGATCACAAAAGATGTAATTGTATCTTTAGCGCCTCCTGCAATGTCTGAGAAAAATTAATACCTGCAGCTATTGCAGCGTCATTAAGCCATGCTGGAATCGATAATGTTTTCTTTACCGCTGTATTATTCATAGTATGTCTGTATTTTATTGTGTCGGCACTAATCAGAGTAGAAAACTCTCCCTTTTTAAGCTTTAAATCATTAATATGTGTTGGATTTGGAATTGCAACCTTGTCATCCTCCATATCTACCAGCATTAAAGAAAGAGCATCATTAGCCATATACAGCCCTTCATCCAAATCTTTTCCTGATGTAAAACATCCTTCAATGTCAGGAAACCTGATTGAAAATCCTCCATCCTTTTCCGATGTAAATATCGCAGGAAAAATATATTTTGCCATATTGTCCTCCTTACTTAAGACCAGCAGCCTTATATATACTGTTGGCAGTTCCTGTTTTTACTTCCTGACTTGGATGCCTTGGTATTGTAAATTTGCATCCGGTGACTGGATTAATCCATATTTCATGATTGCTGCCTTCTGCCACTTTATGAACCACCCTCACCGACTCCACGTCGGAAAGGGTTTCTGTTATGCCGCGAAACGGCATGAACCCGCACGATGCTCTATGCATCCTGCAGAACAGGGCATGTCCACTATGCCTCTATCCCATTGGCTTACCTTTGGGAATACTTTCCTCAAGATATTTGCAGCTCCATTTATGTCTGCATTTGTTATTGTACCATCGTAGTGCCTGTAAAGTCCTCTCTGTATCCGTTTTCCTGAAAAAGAGTAGCTTTCCGGGCTATTCCTTTTATACACAGGGATATAGTCTTTTGCAAGAAAGTCTGCCTTTGACGTGTAGCTTTCTTCCGTGAGAACAAACTTTATACCATATTCAGCAAGTTTGTATC
>CAMORK010000011.1 GCA_946623755.1 uncultured Butyrivibrio sp.
ACCCCTCATGAGTGAGGGGCAGGGGAGTTGAGGTGCCGCAGGCACTTTTTTATTCATATTTAACATTTAGAAGGTTGACATTAGTTCTGTAGAGTGATATTTTATGTTACAGAGAAGATGTTAGCACTCGATTGAGTTGAGTGCTAACAACTCAAAAACAGCCATTCCAATGGAATCCGGAGACAGAGGAAGGGGTAAGAACTTGGAACTTGATGAGAGAAAGAGAACCATACTACATGCGATAGTAAGGAACTACCTTGAGACGGGAGAACCTGTCGGATCAAGGACTATTTCCAAGGATACTGATCTAAACCTTAGTTCAGCCACCATCAGAAACGAGATGGCAGACCTTGAGGAGATGGGACTCATATTGCAGCCCCATACTTCAGCCGGGAGAATTCCTTCCGATCAGGGCTACAGAGTTTATGTGGATGAGATGCTAAGGGAGAAGGATCAGGAAGTTGAGAATATGAAGGAGATGCTTCTTGATAAGGAAGAGAAGCTTGAAAACCTCCTTAAGCAGGTAGCCAAGACCCTTGCGGTGGATACCAACTATGCCACCATGATATCGGCACCTCAGATCCGCAAGAACAAACTGAAGTTTATACAGATTTCCAAGGTTGACGCTGAGCATCTTCTGGCAACTATAGTCATAGAAGGCAATGTTATTAAGAATAAGATCATTCCTGTTGCAGAGGAACTCGATGATCCTACGATGCTCAAACTCAACATCCTGCTTAATACAAGACTTGACGGACTTGCTGTTGAAGATATCAATCTGGGACTTATAGCAGCGGTCAAACAGGAAGCGGGAATTCACAGTGAGATCATCGGTAATGTCATTGATACGGCAGCAGAATCTATCACAGCAGATGAGGATCTTCAGATCTACACAAGCGGTACGATGAATATCTTTAAGTATCCGGAGCTTACGGATTCGGCCAAGGCCAGTGAGCTTATAAGTACCTTCGAGGATACCAAGGATCTTTCAAGTATCGTTGAGGATACCCTTTCATCTGACGGTGAGCAGACAGGAATCCAGGTGTACATCGGAAGCGAGACACCGGTTCAGGCCATGAAGGACTGCAGTGTTGTAACGGCGACATACGAACTTGGCGATGGCATGAAGGGAACGGTAGGTATTATCGGCCCTAAGAGAATGGATTATGACAAGGTAATAACGACGCTTAAGAATATGCGTCACGCCCTTGATGATCTATATAAAAAGGATTAGAAACATAAGCTTTAAGGAGGCAATTTGAATTGAGCGAAGATAAGAAGAAGGCTTCATCCAAGGCAAAGACAGCTGAGGAAAAGAAGAAAGAAGAAGTTCTTGAGAACATCATGGAAGAACTTGAAGAGGAAGCCAAAGAAAAAGAAGCAGCTGATACATCCACTACTAAGGAGGATAAAAATGATGCTGAGGCAAATCCTGCTGTAGAAAAAGAAGATAAGAAAAAAGAAAAAGAGAAAAAGAATCCGCTTCAGGAAAAGATCGATGAACTTAACGACAAAGTCTTAAGACAGATGGCAGAGTTTGAAAATTTCAGGAAGAGAACAGACAAGGAGAAATCACAGCAGTTTGATCTTGGTCAGAGCAATGTCCTTGAGAAGCTCCTTCCTATAGTAGATAACTTTGAAAGAGGTCTTGCAGCAGTTCCCGAGGATGAAAAAGAGGGAGCGTTTGCAGACGGAATGAACAAGATTTACAAGCAGCTGATCAAGCAGCTTGAGGATCTTGGTGTAACACCCATAGAAGCGGTTGGAAAAGAGTTTGATCCCAACCTCCACAACGCAGTAATGCAGGTGGAATCCCAGGAATACGAATCCGGAATCGTTGCCCAGGAGCTTCAGAAGGGATATATGTTCCATGATAGTGTGCTCAGACACAGTATGGTAGCTGTAGCACAATAACATAGTAAATACAGAATCTTATTATTATAAACGGAGGACAAAGAAATGAGTAAGATTATTGGTATCGACCTTGGTACAACTAATAGCTGCGTAGCAGTTATGGAAGGTGGTAAGCCCACCGTTATCGCTAACGCAGAAGGCGCTAGAACAACACCTTCAATCGTTGCTTTCACAAAGAACGGCGAGAGAATCGTCGGCGAGCCTGCTAAGCGTCAGGCAGTAACAAATGCTGAGAACACAATCTCATCAATCAAGAGAGATATGGGTACAGATCACGGCCGTACAATCAACGGCAAGAAGTATTCACCTCAGCAGATTTCAGCTATGATCCTTCAGAAGCTGAAAGCTGATGCAGAACAGTATCTCGGCGAAAAAGTTACAGAAGCAGTTATAACAGTTCCCGCTTACTTCAATGATGCTCAGCGTCAGGCTACTAAGGACGCAGGTAAGATCGCAGGTCTTGAGGTTAAGAGAATCATCAACGAGCCTACAGCAGCAGCTCTGGCTTACGGTCTTGATAACGAGAAAGAGCAGAAGATCATGGTTTACGACCTTGGTGGTGGTACATTCGATGTATCTATCATCGATATCGGTGACGGTGTTATCGAAGTTCTTTCAACAAACGGTGATACACACCTTGGTGGTGATGACTTTGACCAGGCAATCATCAACTGGATGGTTCAGGACTTCAAGAACAAAGAAGGAGTTGACCTTTCAGGTGATAAGATGGCTATGCAGAGACTTAAGGAAGCTGCAGAGAAGGCTAAGAAGGAGCTGTCTTCTTCAACAACAACCAACATCAACCTTCCTTTCATCTCAGCAGGCGCTGATGGCCCTAAGCACTTCGATGTAGATCTTACAAGAGCTAAATTCGAAGAGCTCATCCATGACCTTGTAGAGAGAACAGCTATCCCTGTTCAGAACGCTATGAAGGACGCAGGTCTTACAAACGCAGATATCGGTAAGGTTCTCCTTGTTGGTGGATCAACTCGTGTTCCTTGCGTAGTAGAGAAGGTTAAACAGCTCACAGGCCAGGAGCCTTCCAAGAGTCTTAACCCTGATGAGTGCGTAGCAATCGGTGCAGGTATCCAGGGTGGTAAGCTTGCAGGTGATGAAGGCGCAGGCGATATCCTTCTTCTTGATGTAACACCTCTTTCACTTTCAATCGAGACAATGGGTGGTGTTGCTACAAGACTTATCGAGCGTAACACAACTATTCCTACCAAGAAGAGCCAGGTATTCTCAACAGCTGCTGATAACCAGACAGCCGTAGATATCAACGTACTTCAGGGTGAGAGACAGTTCGCTAAGGATAACAAGTCACTTGGACAGTTCAGACTTGATGGAATCCCTCCGGCAATGAGAGGTGTTCCTCAGATCGAGGTTACATTCGATATCGATGCAAACGGTATCGTTAACGTTTCAGCTAAGGACCTTGGAACAGGCAAGGAGCAGCACATCACAATCACAGCCGGCTCTAACATGTCTGACGAGGATATCGATAAGGCAGTTAAGGAAGCTCAGGAGTACGAGGCTCAGGACAAGAAGCGTAAGGAAGGCATTGATGCAAGAAACGACGCTGACTCATTCGTATTCCAGACAGAGAAGGCTCTTCAGGAAGTAGGCGACAAGATCGACGCTTCTCAGAAGCAGGTAGTTGAGGATGACATCAAGGCTCTCAAGGAGACACTTGAGCAGACCAAGGACAAGGAGCTTTCAGATTCTGAGATCGATTCTCTTAAGAGCCAGAAAGAGAAACTCATGAACGATGCTCAGGCACTCTTTGCTAAGATGTACGAGAACGTACAGGGAGCAGCAGGTGCTCAGGGTGCAGGCCCTAACATGGGAGCAGCAGGTCCTGATATGAATGCAGGAAGCACAGCTTCTAACGATGACAACGTAGTTGACGGTGACTACAGAGAAGTCTGATAAGACAATTTCTAACGATACTATAAATGATAGCCAGGCTGGAAACAGTCTGGCTATTGGAGAATTTAAACAGATACGGTGGATTATAGATGGCAGAACAAAAACGTGACTACTATGAAGTCCTGGGCGTTGGTAAGAACGCTTCAGAGGAAGAAATAAAGAAAGCATACAGAGTGCTTGCCAAGAAGTATCACCCTGATATGAATCCGGGCGATGCATCTGCAGCCGATAAGTTCAAGGAAGCATCCGAGGCTTATGCGGTACTCAGTGATCCTGAGAAAAGGCGTCAGTATGACCAGTTCGGACACGCAGCCTTTGAGGGCGGCGGCAATCCGTTCAGCGGTGGATTTGACTTTAACGGCGCAGACTTTGGCGACATCTTTGGTGATATTTTTGGTGACTTCTTCGGAGGGGGACGAGCAAGAGGCGGAGCAAGAAGTGGCCCTTCAAAGGGTGCCAATCTTCGTGCCAGCGTGCGCATAACCTTCCTTGAGGCTGTATTTGGCTGTGAAAAAGAGCTTGAACTCACCATCAAGGATCCATGCCCGACATGTCATGGAACCGGAGCTAAGCTCGGAACATCTCCTCAGACATGTACTAAGTGCGGCGGTAAGGGACAGATTGTTTATACACAGCAGTCATTCTTCGGAACCGTCAGAAACGTTCAGACATGTCCTGAATGCGGTGGAACAGGTAAGGTCATCAAAGAGAAGTGTGCCGACTGTCATGGAACCGGATATATAGCAAGTCGCAAGAAGATCAAGGTTACAATTCCTGCCGGTATAGATAACGGTCAGAGTGTAAGAATAAGAGAAAAGGGTGAGCCGGGAGTAAACGGCGGACCAAGAGGAGATCTTCTTGTTGAAGTTGTTGTATCCGAGCATCCTATTTTCCAGAGAGACGGTTACAACGTATATTCAATGGTTCCTGTTTCATTTGCTATTGCAGCACTTGGTGGAACAGTTCTTATAGATACTGTGGACGGCAAGGTGGCTTATGATGTTAAAGCCGGAACTCAGACCGATACAAGAGTAAGACTTCGCGGAAAGGGTATCCCTTCCCTCAGAGACAAGGAGCAGAGAGGTGACCACTATGTAACACTTGTGGTACAGGTTCCTGAGAAACTCTCCAAGGAAGCCAAGGACCTTCTTAAGAAGTTCGATGAAAAGACAGGCGATTCTCTTACAGCTGCTGAAAGACTCATGGGTAATGATGATAATAACCCCGGAGGCTCAGGCGGCAAAAAGAAAAAGAAATTTTGGGAATCATAACGTGAAACGTAGACAAGCGCCAGCTATCATATATAATACTAGTGAGCTTGCTCACTCATGTATATATATGATAGCTGGTATTTGTTGAGTGACGTTTGTTCGTGAATGCGCAGCATTCGCGAACTTTGTCTACGTTTCACGTTTATTTTTATGTAGGAGATTTCATATGAAATGGATGCGTTTCAGAGTTCGAACAAATGAAGAATCAGAAGACATTATTGTAAGTTACCTTGAGGACATAGGTCTCGAGGGCGCTCAGATTGAGGATAATGCACCTTTATCTGCAGCTGACAAGGAGCAGATGTTCATTGATGCACCCGAGCTTGAGCCTGATGAGACAGAAAACGGCATCGAGAGCGGAGTTGCTTACCTTAGCTTTTTTGTAGAGATAGATGATGACAACATGCTCACTGTCGAACTTCCAAATGATGACGGAGAGATAGAGAAAGTCAAGAAGACTCCCGAAGAGATGCAGGCAGCCATCAGGGAGAAGCTGGACGAACTTAAGTCTTTTTCTGATATAGGTGATGGTACAATATCCGTTGATGTCACTGAGGATATAGACTGGATCAACAACTGGAAGCAGTACTTTCATAAATTCTATATTGATGATATACTTGTTATTCCATCCTGGGAAAAAGAAAGCGCCGAGGATGAAGGAAAGGCTAACATGGTCCTTCACATCGACCCGGGTACAGCTTTCGGAACCGGTATGCATGAGACAACACAGCTCTGCATCAGGATGCTCAAGAAATATGTAACAGAGGATACCGAGCTTTTGGATGTCGGAACAGGAAGCGGAGTTCTTTCCATCCTGGCTCTTATGTTCGGAGCAAAGCATGCTGTGGGAACAGATCTTGATAAGTGTGCAGTTCCTGCGGTAAAAGAAAATATGGAAAACAATGGTATTTCACCCGATAAGTTTGATATGATGATCGGCAATATCATTGATGATAAAGAGGTTCAGGATAAGGTAGGATATGACAAATATGACATCGTAGTTGCCAATATCCTGGCCAATGTACTCGTTCCTTTGACACCGGTCATTTTAAACCAGTTAAAGAGCGGCGGAATCTATATCACCTCAGGTATTATCAATACCAAGGAGGAGGAAGTGAAGAAGGCGCATCTTGATGCGGGTCTTGAGATACTCGAGATCCATCATCAGGGAGACTGGGTTTCAATCACATCGAGGAAAAACTAATGTTTCATTTCTTTGTGGACAGCAGTCAGATTACACCTGATCTTAAGAAGGTGGAAGTGACAGGCAGCGATTACAATCACATGGTAAGTGTCCTTCGCATGAAGGTGGGAGAGCAGTTTTCCGTCAGCATAAGAGAAGAGGGAGAAGGGCGGGAACTCTTTTACGAGATAGAAGAGATCACGGGCGAATCTGTTATCGGCAATCTTTGCTTTGTTGAGGAGCAGGGAAACGAACTGCCCTCTAAGATATATCTTTTCCAGGGACTTCCCAAGGTTGATAAGATGGAACTCATCATCCAGAAGGCAGTTGAACTTGGAGCTTACAGGATTGTACCTCTGAAGACCAAGAGGTGCGTTGTCAAGATAGATGAAAAAAAGGCACCGGTCAAGCAAAAGAGATGGCAGGCAATATCCGAGGCTGCAGCCAAGCAGAGCAAGCGCGGAATTATCCCTGAGGTTATGCTGCCCATCACCATGAAGCAGGCTATAGAGTACTGCAACAGCGAAGGCATTGATGTCCGCCTCATTCCCTATGAAAATGCCAAAGACATCTCGGCGACCAGACAGATAATAGACGATATAGAACCCGGCCGGAGCATAGCTCTTTTCATCGGCCCCGAAGGGGGATTCTCTGAGGATGAGATAGCGTTGTGTTCTGAGAACAATATAAAGCCCATCACTCTGGGCAAGAGGATCCTTAGAACTGAGACGGCCGGATTTACTGCAATAGCATGGCTTATGTATCACCTTGAAAGCTGAGTAATAAAATGAGAGCATATTTGGATAATTCAGCCACCACAAGAGCCTACGATGAAGTAGCACAGCTGGTGGCCAGGATAATGACAGAAGAATACGGAAATGCATCCAGTGTACACCACATGGGAACTATTTCCGGCAACAGACTCTACAGTGCAAGAGAGACAATCGCTGATACCCTGAAGGTTGATCCGGCGGAGATAGTATTTACTTCTGGCGGAACAGAGTCTGATAACACAGCAATTATCGGAGCTGCGAGGGCAAATGCCTGGAGAGGCAAGCATATAATCACAACTGCCATAGAGCATCCTGCTGTTTTGGAGAGCTGCCAGGAGCTTGTTAAGGAAGGCTTTGAAATAACTTACCTTCCTGTTGATGAGAATGGTGTTGTGAGGCTTGAAGACCTTAAGAACGCAATAAGAGAAGATACAATTCTTGTATCTATGATGTTTGTAAACAATGAGATCGGTGCAGTGGAACCTATTGCCGATGCCGGTAAGCTCATTAAGGCGGTAAACGACCAGATAGTATTTCATGTGGATGCTGTACAGGCCTATGGCAAGTTCAGAATAAGACCCAGGTCAATGAACATCGATCTTTTGGCTGTCAGCGCCCACAAGATCCACGGGCCTAAGGGCGTGGGATTCCTTTATATCAAAAAGGGAACCAAAATCACCCCCATATGTTATGGCGGAGGTCAGCAGAAGGGCATGAGATCCGGTACGGAGAACGTTCCGGGTATCGCCGGAATGGCCCTTGCTGCGCAGATGTGCTACGATAATTTTGATGAGAAGATGAGCGCTCTGTATGAGCTCAAGAAATACCTTATGGATTCTCTTACTGAGAGGATCTCAGACATAAGGCTCAACGGTCCCGACTGTGAAAAGGGAGCTCCGCACATAGTGAGCGTCTCCATAAAGGGACTTGCTGCGGAAACGATCCTCAACATGCTGAGCAGCAAAGAGATTTATGTCTCGGCAGGAAGCGCATGCACTTCCAATAATCCACATGTTTCGGATACGCTGAAGGCAATAGGGCTTGATAAGAGTCTTTTGGAGTCAACAATACGTATCAGTATGTCTACCCAGACAACAAAAGAGGAGATTGATTATCTTCTGGATGTTCTCTCTTCTCAGGTAGAGACAATGAGAAAGTTTTACAGGCATTAAGGAGTCAGATAGTAAGGAGATTTATATGCAGTACCATGCTTTTGTAATCAAATACGCAGAGATCGGAGTTAAGGGCAAGAACAGATATATTTTCGAAGACGCTCTTGTAAGACAGATAAAAAGAGTTTTAGGAGGATGCGACGGAGAGTTCAGAATCTCCAAGGTCGCAGGAAGAGTCTATGTTGAAGCTAAAGGCTTTGATTTTGACGAGACTGTTTCTGCGCTCCAGAGAGTTTTTGGAATAACCGGAATCTGTCCTGCTGTGACAATAGAGAGGGACGGAGAGAACAATCTTCCTGATGTGGACGGAGTGTGCAAGGCAGTTGTGGACTTCGTTGACGGAGTATATCCTGACAAGAACCGCACCTTTAAGATCAAATGCAGAAGAGTCGATAAGAGCTATCCTATGGATTCCATGGAGATGGCGGCTGAGATCGGCGGCAGGATCCTTGATGCTTATCCGGAGATGAAGGTTGATGTTCATAACCCTCAGATTCTTATTAACGTTGAGATCCGTGAGAAACTCAACATCTTTTCCGAGATCATCCCGGGTCCCGGTGGAATGCCTATCGGTACTGCGGGAAAGGCAATGCTCCTTCTCTCGGGAGGAATTGATTCTCCTGTCGCAGGTTACATGGTTGCCAAGAGAGGTGTTGATATTGAGGCAGTTTACTTTAATGCTCCTCCTTATACCAGTGAGAAGGCCAAGCAGAAAGTTGTCGATCTTGCCGGCGTTATCGCCAGGTACACAGGAAGTATCAAGCTTCACGTCATCAACTTTACCGATATTCAGATGTACATTTATGAGAAGTGTCCGCATGATGAGCTGACCATCATCATGAGAAGATATATGATGAAGATTGCAGATATCCTGGCAGCGAGATCGGGATGTATGGGACTTATAACAGGAGAGAGTATCGGACAGGTTGCATCTCAGACTATGCAGAGCCTTATGTGCACAGGTGAGGTGGTAAAAGACATGCCGGTTTACAGGCCGCTTATCGCCTTTGACAAGCAGGATATCGTAGACATCTCAGTAAAGATTGATGCCTATGAAACATCTATCCTTCCCTATGAGGACTGCTGCACAATATTCGTGGCCAAGCACCCTGTGACAAAGCCAAGGCTTGATATTATCCAGAGGCATGAGGAAGATCTTTCCGAGAAGATTGATGAACTGGTTCAGACAGCTCTTGATACAGATGAAGTGATTGAGATAAAGAAGTAACGGGAAAGTAAAAAGACCATCTCGAAATATCGAGATGGTCTGTAATAGTCTCTTTTAATAGATCTAATCAGTAACTGATTAGACCATATAGGGCTTGAGAACCTCAAGGATCTCTTCAGCGCCGTCTTCTGCATGGATATTAAGATCGATCGGCTTTGAAAGATCGAGTGAGAAAATACCCATAATAGACTTAGCATCGATAACGTATCTTCCTGATACAAGGTCGAAATCATAATCGAACTTCGTAATATCGTTTACGAAAGATTTAACCTTATCGATGGAATTTAAAGAAATCTTAACTGTCTTCATTGGTCAAGTACCTCCTTCTTTTCTTTATAGTAAACGTATGATTGTCAAAAGTCAATGAGGTTTTCAACATAAAAATGAATAAGATTAGTGGTTTGAAGGTTGCAATGCACAACCTTGGATGTAAAGTTAATAGTTATGAGATGGATGTAATGGGCCAGAAGCTTGCGGATGCAGGCTGCAAGCTGGTTCCGTTTACTGACGTTGCAGATGTTTATATCATCAACACCTGCACCGTTACTAATATCGCTGACAGAAAATCCAGGCAGATGCTCCACAAAGCAAAAAAGGAAAATCCGGGAGCTGTGGTCGTGGCTGTCGGATGCTATGTAGAAACCGGGATAGACGGTGTAAAAAAGGATGAGAGCATAGACCTTGCTGTCGGCAATAACAAAAAGGGTGAGATTGTCAGCATTCTTGAGGAGTTCATGGCTGCAAGAGAAGGCATTGAAGATAAGACCATGGGCGGCAGATCGGTCATTGATATAAACGCCACTCACGAATATGAGAATATGCGACTCTCAGAACTTCCCGAGCACACAAGAGCCTATATCAAGGTACAGGATGGCTGCAATCAGTTCTGCAGCTACTGTGTAATACCATATGCCAGAGGAAGGGTCAGAAGCCGCGATATGGAGGATGTTCTTTCTGAGATAAAAGACCTTGCGGCAAAGGGACTTAAGGAAGTTGTGATAACAGGTATCCATGTAGGCTCCTATGGTGTTGACAAAGGAGAGCCACAGCTTATAGAGCTTCTTGAAAAGGTTAACGATATTTCGGGCATAGAGAGGATCCGCATGGGATCCATTGAACCTCGTCTTATGTCAAAAGAAAACGTCGACAGACTTGCAAAGATAAGCAAACTCTGTCCGCACTTCCATCTTTCGCTTCAGAGTGGCTGTGATTCAGTATTAAAGCGGATGAACAGACATTATACTGCAAAAGAGTATATGGAAAGTGTAGGTCTTTTGCGCAAAGCCTTTGACAGACCGGCCATCACAACTGATGTAATAGTGGGCTTTCCCGGAGAGAGTGAGGAAGAGTTTGAGGAGTGCAGGAAATTTGCTGAGGACATTGCGTTCTATGAGATGCATGTCTTTAAGTATTCCCCAAGAAAAGGAACTGTGGCAGCAGGACTTGCCGATCAGCTCACCGACAGGCAGAAATCAGCAAGAAGTGATGTGCTTATAAAGCTTACCGAGAGAGATTCCAAGGCATACAGAGAGTCTTTTATCAAAGAAGAGCTTAAGGTCCTCTGGGAAGATGAGGAGGAGCACGGTGGCGCAAAATACCTTATCGGTCATACCGACAGATATGTCAGAGTTGCCGTAAAAGAAGGAACAGAGGCTTATAGTGAGGCTGTATCCGGAGAGATCACAAGCGTTGTGCCGACCGGGATGCTGAACGACGAGACACTTCTGGCGTGAGTCATTGGGGATGTTTCAGTTTGACTCACATTTGAACAAATACAAATGGTTTGGTATCATTATATTGATATATTATTTTTTCAGAGATAATAAGAGGGTGGACTCCCTCACAAAATATAATGAATGGAGAAAGAAAGCATGGCAGATCAGGATTTAGGGAATACCCAATTTTTCAAAGTTGAAGTAGAGCCTGAGACAGGTGTTAAGAAGGTACTTTCTGTAGTTTATGATGCGCTTCTTGAGAAGGGATATAATCCGGTTAACCAGATCGTCGGTTATATCATGTCCGGAGATCCCACATATATCACAAGCCATAAGGGAGCAAGAAGCCTCATCATGAAGGTTGAGAGAGATGAGCTTGTAGAGGAGATGCTCACTGAGTATATCAAGAGCAACGATTGGGCTAAGAAATAATGCGAATTATGGGACTTGATTACGGTTCCAAAACCGTGGGCGTGGCTATCAGCGATGAGCTTTTACTCACTGCCCAGGGCAAAGAAATTATCCGTAGAAAAGAAGAGAACAAACTTAGAAAAACACTTGCGCGCATAGAAGAACTCATTCAGGAGTACGGGGTGGAGAAGATAGTATTGGGACTTCCCTTAAACATGGATGAGTCTGTCTCTGAGCGCTCTGAGTTGTGCCTTGAATTTAAGGACAAGATTGAGAGAAGGACAGGGATACCTGTAGAGATGCTGGATGAGCGCCTCACGACAGTTGAGGCTGATGAAATAATGAATGAAGCCGGCATTAAGGGGAAAGAGAGAAAAGAGTACGTTGACATGATTGCAGCCCAGATCATTCTTCAGGATTATCTGGACAACAAGTTGAAAAGGTGATTTATTTTGGAAAAGATTTTATTCAGCCCCGATGGAGAAGAACCGGTTGAGTTTTACTGTCTTGAGCAGACCACTATAGGCGGCAAGACATACCTTCTGGTTACTGATGAAGAAGATGGTGACGGAGAGGCGCTTGTACTGCGCGACGACTCCGATTTAAAAGATGAAGAAGCGGTTTACGTTATTGTGGATGACGACCTGGAGCTTGAAGCGGTTGCAGGTGTATTTAGTAAGCTGCTTTCTGAGGATGGCATAGATCTGGATATTTAACGGGCAAGTGGTTTATATCCTATTCTTTGCGTCCGCCAAAATTATATGGAGGAATTAATTTGAGTAAAAAGAAAACTGAAAACACGTCCAAGCTGCAGATTATCCCGTTGGGAGGCCTTGAGCAGATTGGAATGAACATCACTGCCTTCAGGTATGAAGACAGTATTATTGTGGTGGATTGCGGATTGTCTTTTCCCGACGATGACATGCTGGGAATTGATCTTGTAATCCCTGATATCACATATCTGCAGGAAAATATTGATAAGGTTAAGGGCTTTGTAATTACCCACGGACATGAGGACCACATCGGTGCGCTTCCTTATGTTCTTCACGAGCTCAACGTGCCTGTTTATGCGACACGCCTTACAATGGGTATCATTGAGCACAAGCTCGAGGAGCACAGCCTTCTTAAAAAGACCCGCAGAAAGGTTGTAAAGTTTGGACAGTCCATCAATCTTGGACAGTTCAGGGTTGAGTTTATAAGAACAAACCACTCTATCGTTGATGCTGCGGCTCTTGCCATTTATTCACCGGCAGGAACAGTGGTACATACGGGAGATTTCAAGGTAGACTACACTCCTGTATACGGAGATCCTATCGACCTTCAGCGCTTTGCAGAGATCGGCAAAAAAGGCGTTCTTGCACTTATGTGTGATTCAACAAACGCTGAGCGCCCCGGATTTACTGCGTCTGAGAAGACTGTAGGAAGGGCTCTCGACAATCTGTTTGCGGATCATGAGAACTCCAGGATCATCGTTGCTACTTTTGCATCCAACGTTGACAGAGTTCAGCAGATCATAAATACCGCCCACAAGTGTGGCCGTAAGGTTGCCGTGGAAGGCAGGAGTATGGTCAGCATAATCGATATTGCCCAGAAACTTGAGTGTATCAAGATACCTGAGAACACTCTTGTAGACATAGACCAGATCAAGAACTTCCCTGACAATAAGACTACCATTATTACTACTGGAAGCCAGGGAGAGAGTATGGCGGCTCTTAGCCGTATGGCCAACGGTCAGCACAGAAAGATCACTATCGGTGCGGGAGACACAGTTATCTTCTCGTCACACCCTATCCCTGGTAATGAAAAGGCAGTAACCAATATCATCAATGAGCTTCAGATGAAGGGCGCAGAGGTTATTTTCCAGGATGTGCACGTTTCAGGACACGCATGTCAGGAGGATATCAAGCTTATCTATACGCTTGTAAAGCCCAAGTACGCAGTGCCTGTTCACGGTGAGTACAGGCATCTTATCGCTCAGAGAAAGATTGCAAAAGACCTTGGAATTCCCAAGGAGAATATCTTTATCCTTCACTCAGGTGAGATTCTTGAACTCTCAGAAGACAGTGCCAAAGTTACAGGCAAGGTTCCCGTCGGAGCGATCCTTGTTGACGGACTTGGTGTCGGCGATGTGGGAAATGTTGTACTTAGAGATAGACAGCATCTTGCAGAAGATGGTATTGTAATTGTTGTATTTGGAATTGACAGGGACAGTGCTCAGCTTGTTTCGGGACCGAGCATTGTTTCAAGAGGCTTTGTATATGTAAGGGAGTCCGACAAACTCATAGAGGATGCTACCGATATGGTTTATGACGACGTTACTGAGGCTCTGGATAAGGGTATTACAGACTGGACCAAGCTCAAGAATATCGTCAAGGATACCCTTAGCGACTACATATGGAAAAAGACAAAGAGAAGGCCTATGATAATGCCTATCATAATGGATACGCATTTCTGAGGCTCCTTGGGGAGATTTTATGAACGCAAGAAAATTCTTTCTGGGATTGCTGGACACAGCTGTGAAGGTTGCATTTGTCATAGTTGTGGCCATGCTTATCTCGAAATATGCCAGGATCGCCTATAACTATGGTTATCAGATATTCAGTCAGTCAGCGGTTTCTTCCGGAACCGGCAGGACAGTGAGCTTTACCGTAAAAAGCGGTGATGACGTTGATACCATTGCTGATAACCTTGCCGGTCTTGGACTTATTACCGATAAGAGGCTTTTCAAGCTTCAGGAAAGATTCTCTGAATACCATGAGAAGGAAAAGCCGGGGACATATGAACTGAGCACGGCCATGACTCCTGAGGAGATGCTTATGGTAATGTCAGGCGGTCAGGAAGCTGCCGACGGGGAGGACGGAGATAAGGATACCGGAGACGAATCAGATGGTGGGTGAGAACGACAGGATCAGTTCCTTTATAAATTCTCTTGATGCCGGCAATCTTCCGTTCCTTGATGAACTGGAGAGAGTGGCACTTCAGGACCAGGTTCCCATAATCCGCAAGGATACGCAGGCGCTTCTTAAATTTCTTATGGCCCAGAGCAGGCCGAAAAATATTCTGGAAGTTGGCTGTGCAGTGGGATTTTCAGCACTTTTATTGGCTGCTTACAGCGAAGCGGACACTAAGATCACAACTATAGAGAAGTTTGAGAAGAGGATTCCCGTAGCAAGGGAGAACTTTTCCAAATATGACAACGAAGGTAAAATCACACTGTTGGAGGGGGACGCCACAGATATTTTAAAGGGTCTTGATCCGGGGTATGATTTTATTTTTATGGACGCAGCTAAGGGGCAGTACATCAATTTTTTACCGGACTGCCTGAGAATACTTAATAAAGGCGGACTTCTGGTCTCCGACAACGTCCTTCAGGACGGAGATGTCTTTGAATCCAGGTTCGCGGTAACAAGAAGAAATCGCACCATCCATGCAAGGATGCGCGAGTATTTGTATGAGCTTAAGCACAACGATCAGCTGAATACTGTTATACTGACCGTTGGCGACGGAATGACATTATCTGTTAAGCTTTGATTTATGTTTTTTTGAGGTACGAACAATATGAAAAAACCGGAACTTTTAATACCTGCATCAAGTCTTGAAGTACTAAAGACAGCCGTGACCTTTGGTGCGGATGCGGTTTATATCGGCGGAGATGCCTTCGGGCTTCGCGCAAAGGCCAAGAATTTCAGCCACGATGAGATGAAGGAAGGCATTGAATTTGCCCACGCTCATGGTGTCAAGGTCCATGTCACCGTAAATATCCTGGCACATAACTACGATCTTGACGGCGTTGAGACTTATCTTCATGAGTTAAAAGAGCTAAAGCCCGATGCGCTTATTATTGCAGACCCGGGCATTTTTATGAAGGCAAGAAGGATATGCCCCGAGATTGATATACATGTCTCAACACAGGCCAACAACACCAACTATGAAACCTATAATTTCTGGCATGATCTCGGCGCCAGGAGAGTTGTTGCAGCCAGGGAGCTCTCTATAAATGAGATAAAAGAGATCACATCCAAAATTCCTGAAGATCTGGAAATGGAGTGCTTTATTCACGGAGCTATGTGCATTTCCTACTCGGGAAGATGTCTTTTGTCCAACTACTTCACCGGGCGTGACGCCAATCATGGCGCCTGCACGCATCCCTGCAGATGGAAATATGCAGTTGTTGAGGAGAAAAGACCGGGGGAATATCTTCCGGTATACGAGAACGAGCGTGGAACCTACATCTTCAACTCCAAGGATCTGTGCATGATCGAGCATATTCCGGAACTGGTGGATGCCGGCGTTGACAGCTGTAAGATTGAGGGAAGAATGAAGACGGCCCTCTATGTTGCAACGGTTGCAAGGACTTACAGAAAGGCCATCGACGATTATTTTGAGTCTGAAGAGAAGTACAGACAGAACATGCCGTGGTATCTTGATCAGATTTCAAGATGCACTTATCGTCAGTTCACAACGGGCTTTTATTTTGGTAAGCCTACATATGAGACTCAGATCTATGACAACAACACTTACATAAATGAATACATCTACCTCGGAATCGTCTACGATATTGACGAGAGAGGCTTTGCGAGAATAGAGCAGAGAAACAAGTTCTCCGTGGGTGATGAGATTGAGATCATGAAACCCGACGGAACTGATGTAAAGACCACTGTCAGAGGTATGTACAGAGAGGACGGAACAGCGGTTGAATCCTGTCCGCACTCCAAGGAGATCATATATCTTGACCTTTTTGTCACACCTTCAAAATACGATATTCTCAGAGTGGACGCAGAAGATTCCTCCAAGGAACAGTAAAAAACACTTGAGTTTTCGGAGAATTATTGTATAGTGGTATACAAATTCAGTTTAAAGGGGAACATAGGATGAGCAATGTGGTTAATGTAGAAGAGATTTTTGGTCAGAATGTCTTTACCATCGCAACGATGAGAGAGCGCCTTCCCAAGTCTGTTTACAAGGATGTTATAAATGTCATCGAGAACGGCGGAGAACTCTCCAAAGAGTCAGCTGATGTTGTTGCCAACGAGATGAAGAGCTGGGCAATGGAAAGGGGAGCAACACACTACACCCACTGGTTCCAGCCACTTACAGGTATAACAGCTGAGAAGCACGATTCATTTGTTGGAAGTGCCGATGCCGACGGCCACATGCTCACTTCTTTTTCGGGAAAAGAGCTTATAAAGGGCGAACCTGATGCGTCATCATTCCCGTCAGGCGGACTCAGGGCTACATTTGAAGCAAGAGGATATACAACCTGGGATATCACATCTCCCGCTTTCCTTAAGGAATCCGGAGCAGGTGTTACCCTCTGCATCCCTACAGCATTTTGCTCATATACAGGAGAAGCTCTTGATAAAAAGACTCCTCTCTTAAGATCCATGGAAGCAGTTGGAAAACAGGCCCTTAGAATAGTAAGACTCTTTGGTAATGAGACGGCCAAGAGAGTGAATGTATCAGTCGGACCTGAGCAGGAATACTTCCTGGTTGACTGGGATAAGTCCATGAAGAGAGAAGATCTTATCTTTACAGGAAGAACACTTTTTGGTGCAATGCCTCCCAAGGGTCAGGAGATGGAGGATCACTACTTCGGCGTTATCCGTGAGAGAGTCGGAGAGTTTATGAAGGACCTCAATACAGAGCTTTGGAAGCTTGGTGTTCCGGACAAGACTCAGCACAACGAGGTGGCTCCCGGACAGCACGAACTTGCACCTATCTATGAGACTGCAAATATCGCAGTTGATCACAACCAGATCATAATGGAGACCATGAAGAGAGTGGCAGAGCATCATCACATGAGATGTCTTCTCCACGAGAAGCCCTTTGCCGGAGTTAACGGTTCAGGTAAGCATGACAACTGGTCTCTTTGCACAGATGACGGCGTGAACCTTCTTGATCCCGGTGATACACCAAACAAGAATGTTCAGTTCCTTTTTGTACTTGCATGCATACTTAAGGCAGTAGATACTCACGCTGACCTTCTTCGTCAGAGCGCGGCCGATGTAGGAAATGACCACAGACTCGGTGCCAACGAGGCTCCGCCTGCTATTATTTCCGTATTCCTCGGAGAACAGCTTGAGGATGTTGTAAGACAGCTTATAGAGACCGGTGTTGCCAAGTCCAGTAAGCGCGGCGGTAAGCTCAAGACCGGTGTTTCAACCCTTCCTCAGTTTGAGAAGGATGCAACAGACAGAAACCGTACATCACCTTTTGCCTTTACAGGTAATAAGTTCGAGTTCAGAATGGTTGGTTCATCAGATTCAATGGCCAGCTCAAATACTACTCTTAATACTATTGTTGCGGAGGCTTTCTGCGAAGCAGCGAATATCCTTGAGAAGGCAGATGACTTTGATGTTGCTGTCCACGACCTTATGAAAGAATATCTGACCAAACACCAGAGGATCATTTTCAACGGCGACGGATATTCGGATGCATGGGTAAAAGAGGCTGAGAGACGCGGACTTCCAAACATCAAGTCCACAATTGAGGCAGCAGATACTCTTACTACCAAGAAAGCTATCAAGCTTTTTGAAGACTTTGGCGTATATACCAGGGTTGAGCTTGAGTCCAGAAAAGAGATCATTTTCGAGAATTATGCCAAGACTATCAACATCGAGGCTCTTACAATGATAGATATGGCTTCCAAGCAGATCATTCCTGCAGTTATGAAGTACGCAGGACGTCTCGCCAAGGATGTCAACGAAGTCAAGGCAGCAGGTGCTGATGCTTCTGCTATGGCAGATGAGCTTAAAGAGATCACAACAGAGCTTAACAAGATGAAGAAGGCTCTCGACCAGCTTAAGGCCAATGAAGCCAAGGCCGGCAAGATCACAGACGAAAGGAAGCTCGCATTTTTCTACAAGGATAAGGTAAGACCTTCCATGGATGCTCTTCGTGAGCCTGCCGACAAGCTTGAGATGCTTGTTGATAAAAAGGATTGGCCATTCCCTACATATGCAGATCTGCTTTTCGAAGGTTAATATGTGAGTCAGTGGGGACCAAAACTGCCAAATCCGCCGTCCCCACTGACTCACTTTTTTCTTTTTTGAAAAAAATTTAAAAAAGTACTTGCAATTAATAAAAGAACCACGTATAATTACTTCTTGTCCGATGGGCTATCGCCAAGCGGTAAGGCAACGGACTCTGACTCCGTCATTACGTAGGTTCGAATCCTACTAGCCCAGCTATTAAGCTCCTCAAAGCGTTAGCTTTGAGGAGCTTTTTGCGCGCTAAGGCAGAGCCATGCAGATATGTGATTGCACAAATGCTTGCATTTATGAAATCATATATCTATATGGCGAGCTACGCGAACGAGAAAGCGAAGCTTTCGAGTCTGCCTTAGCTCACAACAGGAGGATATCATGTACAGCTTCAATTCCAGAATCAGATACAGCGAGACCGACACCAATGCGGAACTGACAATTGAATCCCTGATCAACTATTTTCAGGACTGTTCCACATTCCATACACAGGACGGACCGGCTTCCATGGAATATCTCAAAAAGAACGGACTGGCCTGGGTGCTCAACTCATGGCAGATTGAGATAAAAAGGCTCCCCAAGCTCTGCGAGGAAGTGATCATAGGAACGGTTCCCTATGAGATCAGGGGATACTTTGGCCTTCGTAACTTCTTTATGGACACAGTAAGTGGTGAGAGACTGGCTGTTGCCAACTCTGAATGGACGTTGTTTAACTTTGAAAAAGGAGTTCCCGCCAAGATAACGCCTGAGATTATCGAAGCTTATCCTGTGGATGAGCGCCTTGATATGGAGTATTTATCAAGAAAGATTGCACTTCCCAAGGATGTATCCCCGGTGGCTGCAGATGAGATTGTGGTAAGAGAGCATCACCTTGATACAAACAATCACGTAAACAACGGACAGTACGTAAGAATGGCGCTGGGAAGACTTGATAATGAGAGTATCAAAATTTCAAGGATCAGAGCAGAATACAGAAAACAGGCAAGACTTGGTGATATATTGTATCCGGATGTTTATAAGTCTTTGCAAAATGACAGGATGTCCTATACTATTAATTTAAAGGATGCAGACGGAGGTAGTGTCTGCAAGGTTGAGTTTATTGCGCAGTGATGCAATTGCGATATCTCTTTTGAGAAGAACGGAGTTCATATGATTAAATTAGGTGAAAAGCAGGTTTTAAAGGTAGTTAAGAAGGTAGACTTCGGTGTGTATTTAGCGGATACTGACCCGGAGGAGAAAGTTCTTTTGCCGGTCAAGCAGGTCCCGGCAGGAACAGACATCGGATCCGAGATTGAGGTCTTTATCTACAGGGATTCAGATGACAGGCTTATCGCAACAACAGCAGAGCCCAGGATCATGCTTGGCGATGTCAGACTTCTTAAGGTCAAGGATGTTGCCAGGATCGGAGCTTTCATGGACTGGGGGCTTGAGAAGGATGTACTTCTTCCCTTTAAGGAGCAGACCAGAAAGGTTAAGCCCGGAGAAGAGGTACTGTGTGCCATGTATATAGACAAGAGCAACAGACTCTGCGTCACCATGAATGTATATCAGTATCTTTTGACAAACAGTCCCTATGGCAAGGATGACAAGGTCAGAGGTACTGTTTATGAGATGAGTGATAATTTTGGGGCATTTGTGGCCGTTGACGATATATATTCAGGCCTGATCCCAAAGAAGGAGCTTTACGGAAATATCGGTATAGGCGATCAGATTACGGCAAGAGTTGTATCTGTCAAGGATGACGGCAAGCTGAACCTGAGCATCAGAGAAAAGGCTTATCTTCAGATGGATACCGATGCTGAAAAGGTCTTTTCCATGATAGAGGAAGGTGGCGGCAAGCTGCCGTTTACCGATAAGGCATCACCTGAACTTATCAGAGATAAGATGGGCATGAGCAAGAATGAGTTTAAAAGAGCTGTCGGAAGATTGCTCAAGGAAGGGAAAATAGAGATCAGACCGGATTCAATAGTCAGGAAGTGAGGAATGACATGGATTATAAAAGAGCCAACAGAGCATATCTCTACATGATAATATCAACTCTGGCCCTGGTGCTTATCCTAACAGCATGGGTCTTCACCACGGGAGCTCAGTTTTCCATCCTTGCCAATAATCTTCTCAGCGAGATTGTGATACTGGTTCCGGCCATTGCTACTATTTTGTACAGTGGAGACAGAATTGGGGTTCTTATTCCGTTTAAGAGGATAAAGATATCGTCCGCGCTGCTTACGGTTTTGTATGTGGTGCTTCTGTTTCCCCTTGTGACTTTTATCAATTCAGTTTCAATGCTTTTTGTTGATAATACGGTCGTTGGACTTTCTGATCAGATCCTTGGGATGCCCATGTGGCAGATGTTCATATCAATAGGGCTTTTGGGACCGTTTGTTGAAGAGATTGTTTTCAGGGGATTTTTTCTCCAGAGCTATCAGAGGACCGGAAGAATAATAGGCTCAATGATCCTCTCATCTATCCTCTTTGGAATGATGCATATGAATTTCAACCAGTTCGCTTACGGAGCTGTGATGGGACTTATGCTCTCACTGCTTGTGGAGGCGACGGGAAGCGTTTTGACATCGTTTATCGCCCATGCAACCTTTAACTCTATCGAGGTGATGCTGATGTATGCCACTTCGGATGTTATCGACAATGCAGAGAACATGCTGACGGAGCTTGAAGAGACAAACCAGATTCTTCTGACCATTGGAATATACTTTGTGGCCGCTGTTATCTTTACAGCCCTGGCCTTCTGTATTGTGGTCAAGATATCTGAAATAGAGCGGAGAAAAGAGTTCTTTGTCGGCATTCCCAAATGCAAAAAACAAGGGTACAAACTCATTACGGTACCGCTTATAGTTGCAATTGTAATTGCTATGGCATATATGATAGGAATTGAATATCTTAATTCATTTATTTAAAAATAAGGGCTGTCGCACAGCCCTTTATTTTTTTGCTGTTTTACCGATAAAAATAAAGGCGGAAATATTTATAAATTATAAACTATCATAAAGGATTTATTAAATTGCAAATTTACAGCCTTTTATGATGGAGTTTATGATTGCCATTAACCGATAATATAATCAGAAGCTAGGAGCGAAGGATGCTGTAAGCTGATTGAAAGGAGATTATGATGAAAAAAGATAGTCTGATCAAGGATAAGAAGATTCTTTCAGCACTCACAATTGGTATATCTGCAATGCTGTTTTTGCAGACGCCTATTTCAGCGTATGCTGCATATGACGGTGAGTTGGATAATACTCCTCCGGACGATACAGAATCCACCAGTTCGCAAACTCAGGATAATTACGAGCCGGTTACAACTGAAGCTCAGGAAGAAGCTACACAGGCTCAGGAAGCATGTGTAAGCCAGGACGATGTGATTCCGGCTACTGAGGAAGAACCTGCCATCGGAAGTGCACAGGAAGAAACTGTAGAAGCTGCAGATCTTATCGTCAATGGAGACGAAGAAAAAGATATCGAAAAAGCAGGTGAAGAGGTTGTTGCAGAGGAAGCTACTGCTGAGGCTATAAACAATCTTGTTGAAGCTGCACAGGAAGTTTTAGATGACAAGGCTGAAGGCAGCGAAGATCTCAGCAATATAGAGGCGGCTGCAGCTGATATCAGTGGCAGCGAAGACAGCGCAAAAGAGCAGATTGCAGAAGCAGAAAATGCCAATAAGGATGCTGACAAGGCCTATAATGATGCCGTGGAAGCAGTAGAAAAAGCCGGAGACATTATAGGAACTACTGAGGATGACAAGGTTCCCGGTCTTATTCAGACACAGGAAAATATTGATGGTATCGTTGAAGACACCAATACAAAGGGACAGGAGCTTGTTGATAAGATTGCCGATGCGCAGACTGAAGAAGAAATAGTAGCAGCCAAGGGCGAACTTGATAAACTGATTCAGGAGAGCAAGGACGATCTTGAAAGCCAGATTGAGCTCTTTAACGGCCTGAGCGAGAGTTTTGATAAAGCTGTACAGGAGCTGAAAGATGCTCAGGAAGCACTTGATGATGCAGATGACAGATATCAGGAATCGCTTGATAATGCCGAAGATAAAACAAATGATGCCCAGAGCAAGGTTGATATCGCAAGTCAGAAAGTTGATAATCTTGTCGGAGCTATGAATGAAGCTATGGCTGCCATAGACGCCATGGAACCCGGTGCTGATGACCTTGACGCCACAAGAGGCGACCAGTGGCAGGGACTGTTTTCTGTTTCAAGTGAAAGCAGCAGAAATGTTATGAAACAGGTGATCAAGGATTATTATCTTACTCAGGTACTTGGTGATGATCTTGTTGAAGATGAGGAGCATCCGGTTACTTTTGTAGATCCTAAAAATAATGGTGGTAACTACGAGAGAAACTATACTACTGTAAGCTACTATTGTAATGACAACGGTGAGATCAAGCAGGTAACCAGATATTTTAACTGGGATTCAATTGCTAAGGCCGACAAGGAACACCAAAATCATGGCTATAATGGCGGCAGTAATAAAAAAGAGTTTGGCAGTGCGATAGTTATTTATGAAAAAGATGATCAGGAGATCGATCCTACGGCGGCACGCGATGCTATTTCCGAGGCGCTGTTACGAGCCCATTCGGACGATCACAATTACTATCGCAATAATAACTTTATGCTTGATACCAATGATAACCTGACCAGAGGTAAACAGCAGGGAATGTTCAGGCTGTACTCTTATATAGATGCTAATGGTAATGAGCAGCAGATCACGCAGTTTGAACTGTTTGGAGGCAATCCCGGAGATCTTTTCCCTGAATTAAAGGTAGGTACTAAGTACAATGACCAGGGTGATCTGACTAAGGTATTTGAGAAGGAAGTTCTTGAGGATGGAAGTGTAGTCTATACAAATCAGTGGACGGGCGTTAAGTATGCAGGCCTTAAGCAGATAACTCCTGACGATCTTGTAACTCAGAACAAGAATGGCCTCTACAGAGATGCAAACTGCCTGATACTTGGTGATACCGAAACTATTTCAAATGTACTTAACGGCGAAAACGGTTACAGCTATGTAAAACAGAATGTCGTTGAAAAGTACGGTATCAGTCAGGAGAAGGTAACCGAGCTGATAGAAGCTACCGCAAAGCTGAATAAATATATCGATAACAATTCTACAACGGGAATAAACAACCTTAAGGATAAGTACAACGCCTATGCTACAGAAGTTGCTGAGGCTCAGAAGGCGGTTGACAACGCACAGACCCAGGTTGGCGAGTTATCAAGTGCGATCGATGAATTAAGAGACAAGAGTGTTAAGAAGTCAAAGACAATGATTGCAAAAGATGCTCTTGGAGTTGGGGACATTGCAACCCACTTTGGACTTACGGGCCTTGATGAAGCTCAGGCGGCAGAACTTAACAACCTGACTCTTGCAGGACTCATAAGCAAATTGAGCGCACTTAAGAAAGAAGCAAATGATAAGGTCAATGATGCGAAGGGCCACCTGAATACTGTTATTGATGAGCTTATCAACAAGGCCGATGATGCGGCTGTAAGACCTGCTGCCGGTGGCGCAGATGAAACACCTTCTGCAGGTGAAGAGGCTGCAACAGAAGCCGGCGGTGGTGAGGCTTCTGGGGCAGAAGCTGAAGCTGTGACACCTGATGTTGTTACAGAAGCAGAACCTGAAGCAGCACCTGTTGTTGAAGTAAAAGAGGAAGCAGCCGCTACTGATGCTACTCAGGCAGAAGCTGTGGTAGCACCGGTTGTTGAAGAAAATGTTGAAGTATTAAATGCTGACGTGGTTCAGGCAGAAACAGTGGCAGCACCTGCTGTTGAAGAAAATGTGACAGCAGTTGGTGGCGACGTGGTTCAGGCAGAAACAGTGGCAGCTCCGGTTGTTGAAGGAAATATGGAAGTAGCTGGTGCTGATGCAGTTCAGACAACACCTGCAGTACAGACTATTGAAGACGCAGAAGTTGCTCTGGCAGATGCAGTGGCAGCCCCGGTTGCAGGAGGAAATGTTGAAGCAGCCGGTGCCGGCGCAGTTCAGGCAGCACCTGTGGCAGCTACAGTTCAGGCAGCACCTGTGGCAGCTACAGTTCAGACAGCACCTGTGGCAGCTACAGTTCAGGCAGCGCAGGTTGTTGAAGGAAATGCGGAAGCAGTTAATGCAGATGCAGTTCAGGTAACACCTACAGAACAGACTATTGTAGACTCTGAAGTTGCTCTGGCAGATGCAGGTACCGGAGACGAAGATAGAGGTGGTACTGCTGATATTGCTGATGAAGATGTGGCTCTTGCAGGTACACCGGATGTGGTTACGGTTCCCGGAGAAACCCAGGAAACACTTACTTCCAGGCAGGAAATTGAGAATGCAGCTGTACCTCTTGCTTCCGGAGAGACGATCACCAAAGAGACCAGAAAGATGAGCTGGTGGTGGCTGTTCATAATTGCACTGCTCGGTGCTACCGGTAAAAAAATGTACGATGAGCATGTGAGAAAAGAAGAAGAAAAGAAGAACAGACTGGACTGATGGCATACAGTGATACATAAAAACGGCTGTCGCACTAAAAAGTGCGACAGCCATTTTTTTGATGGCCTCAGACGCTGATGTCGATGTTTTGACCGACATTGGGGTCAAGAGATGGCGAAGGCATTGAGTTCATGGCCGAAACCATGGCTGCGCCGTTTGCCTCGAGGTTGTCGAGACTTTTTGCGAGCATAGCTACGCCATAATCATTCTTGATACTGTTCTGAGCTAAAGCCATCGATAAAGCGGGAATATCCATAGTGCCACCTCCTTGTGTATGAATATACTTTACCTTATCTGTTATATCGGCTCCGGAGGATAAAAATATAATTACCGAAAATGAAATTATATGGCAAAAAACCGTGTGGCTTTTTGTGACTTTTGACTACAAAATTAAAAAAATAGACAAAAAACACCTCTCCTCGTATGGATTTTTTTGTACATTTATATTAAAATGGATTAGTAATGGTTTTTCATTACAAATTTTGTAATAATTTAATCTGCACCCGGAGTGCAAGAAAGAGTGATACATGATATCCAATCAGATTTTGCAGAACACAATTGATGGGCTCAAGAACATAGCACATGTGGACCTGTGTGTGCTTGATATTGATGGCAAGGAAGTTGCTTCTACCACAAATGAAATAGGCAATGTTTCGGCTGTGGCCAGAGACTTTGTTGAGTCTCCCGCAGACTCGCAGGAAATACAGGGCTATCAGTATTTTAAGATATATGATGAGCAGCAGCTTGAGTATCTGCTGATCTGTACAGGAAGCGGCGACAATATTTATATGCTTGGCAAGATGATAGCATATCAGATCCAGAGTCTTCTGATTGCCTACAAAGAGCGCTTTGATAAAGATAACTTTATCAAGAACCTGCTTTTGGACAACCTTCTTTTGGTTGATATCTACAGCAGAGCCAAGAAACTCCACATTCAGAGCGATGCCAAGAGAGTAGCCATGATCGTAGAGTGTGCCGGCGGCAGGGACAGTAATATATTGGAGCTCACCAGGACATGTGTGGGCAACGGAACAGATTTTGTAACAGAGGTAGACGAGGACAATGTCATCGTTGTCAAGGATGTCAGCGATATGAGCAAGCCGTATGAGATCGCAAGATCCGCTGAAGATATCCTTTCATCTCTTGAAAAAGAGGGACTCTCAGGCGTAAGGATTGCTTATGGTACAGTTGTCGGTGAGATCAAAGAGGTGAGCCGTTCCTACAAGGAAGCCAAGATGGCTCTTGATGTAGGTAAGATATTCTTTGATGAGCGCAAGGTAATCTGCTACAGTGAGCTGGGTATCGGACGACTTATCTATCAGCTTCCGATTCCGCTCTGCAAGATGTTTATAAAAGAGATATTCGGAGGAAGGAATCCTGATGAATTTGATCAGGAGACGCTCAGTACCATCGATAAGTTCTTTGAGAACAGCCTCAATGTTTCCGAGACATCAAGACAGCTCTTTATACACAGAAATACCCTCGTTTACAGACTTGACAAGCTTCAGAAGAGCACCGGCCTTGACCTTAGGGTCTTTGATGATGCCATTACTTTCAAAATTGCACTTATGGTTGTAAGATATATGAAGTATATGGAACGGTTTACATGATTGCGAGAGCATTAGCGGAGCAATCCGTTATCATGCATGCACTAGAAGGAGAGTTATGGAAAGAGGATACAGAAAAAGAAAGACAAACAGGCAGATCCCCGAGGATGAGGTGATCACGCTTGAAAACGTGACCAAATCTTATTCTACGGGTGCACCAGCCTTAAACGGAGTCACCCTTCACATAAAGAGGGGTGAATTTGTTTTTATAGTGGGCGACAGCGGATCGGGTAAGTCTACTCTTATCAAGCTGCTACTTAGAGAGCTTGTTCCAACTGATGGTGAGATCACAGTTCTCGGCTATAATCTCAAGAGGATCAAGCACAGCAAGATTCCGAAGTTCAGAAGAAATCTGGGAATTGTCTTCCAGGATTTCCGCCTTTTGAAGGACAGAAACGTCTATGAAAACGTCGCTTTTGCCCAGAGGATCGTTCAGACTCCTACAAGGGAAATCAAGCGAAACGTTCCATCCATACTTGCCACCGTCAATCTGGCAGGAAAATACAAGAACAAAATCAATCAGCTTTCAGGTGGTGAGCAGCAAAGAGTTGCTCTTGCAAGGGCTCTTGTCAACAAGCCGGCTATTCTTCTTGCGGATGAGCCTACCGGAAACCTGGATCCCAATAATTCATGGGAGATTATGAAACTCATGGAGACAATCAACGAGAATGGTACAACCGTCATCGTAGTTACTCATAACAGAGAGATCGTAAATGCTATGAAGAAGCGAGTTATTACCATGAAGAAGGGCGTCATTATAGAGGACGAGGAAGAGGGTATGTACATCGATGAGGATTAATAGTTTCTTTTACACAATAGGCCAGGGATTTAAAAACCTGGGAAGAAATAAATGGTACACTCTGGCATCAATTGCCACAATTACAGCATGTCTTTTCCTGTTTGGACTGTTTTACGCCATTATCACAAACTTCCAGAACGTAGTTAAGACTGCAGAGGAAGGAGTCTCTGTTACGGTGTTCTTTAATGAGGGAACATCGGAGGATGAGATCCTTGCGGTAAAGAGCGATCTTGAAAAGAGAACAGAAGTCCGCGAGATTCAGTATGTTTCAGCTGATGAGGCCTGGGAGGGCTTTAAGGAGGAGTATCTTGGTGAGTATGCTGACGGATTTACAGAGAATCCTCTGGCAGATTCAGCCAACCTTCAGATATACCTAAACGATGTTTCAATGCAGCCTGCACTGGTCACTTATATTGAGTCCATCTCATCTGTAAGAGAGGTCAACAGATCCGAGGTTACAGCAACAACTCTCAGCGGACTCAACCTCCTTATCGCATACGTATCTGCCGGTATTATCCTGGTTCTTTTGCTGGTATCCGTATTCCTTATCAGCAATACAGTAACTATGGGTATTTCGGTCAGAAAAGACGAGATAAATATCATGAAATATATTGGTGCCACAGACTTTTTTGTAAGAGCACCTTTCGTTGTTGAAGGTATTCTTATCGGTCTTATTGGTTCTGCAATTCCGCTGGTCATCATTTATTTTGTATACACTCATGTTATCACTTACGTTGTATCGAGATTTACGATGCTCAGTTCCCTGCTGAACTTCCTGCCGGTTGAGACTGTGTTCCATAACCTGATACCAATATCACTTCTCATCGGTATCGGTATCGGTTTCTTCGGAAGTTTCATCACAGTAAGAAAGCACTTGCACGTATAAAGACCAGGATAAGGACGACCCATAGTTGAGCAAAATTCTAACACGAATCGCAAAAAGAATATCGGGCGTTATCTTATGCGCGGCGATGGCTGTCTTTGTATTTACCGGTGGTGCGTTTACCAGTTATGCGGAGGTTACCGAGGAATCCATCAAGGCCAAGGAGAATCAGATCAGTGAGGCCAAGAAAGAAAGGGATTCCCTCAAAAATGCCAAGACTGACCTTGAGAAGATCAAGAAAGAGCTTGAGACCAGCAAATCCAACCTCAATAACTATATTGCACAGTTGGACGGACAGTTGACAGAAATACAGGAAAAGATTGATTCGCTTACTGATGAGATTGCCGAAAAAGAACAGCAGATAGAGACGACAAGTGCTGAACTGGCAGAGGCAGAAGAAATTCAGAAGGCCCAGTATGAGGCTATGAAAAAGCGAATTAAGTTCATGTATGAACGAGGGGATACGCTTTACCTTGAACTTCTGATACAATCCGGAACCTTTGCGGATATGCTTAACAAGGCGGAGTACATCGAGATGCTCTCCTCCTATGACAGACAGAAGCTCAACGAATATATTGCTACAACAGAACTGATTAAACTCACCAAAGAAGCTTTGGAGGAAGAGAAGGCCACACTGGATGAGGCCAAGGCAGCCAAGGAAGAAGAGGAGACCAATCTCCAGGCACTTATCGATGCTAAAGCCAATGAGCTTTCTGCGGTCAAGAGTGATATATCCGACAAGGAAGCGGCAATTCAGGCCTACGATGACGAGATCAAGGCTGAGAATGCAGCTATCGCAGCACTCGAGAGGGAAGTTGCTGCGGACAAGGCGTCTTTGTACAGCAGATATATGTACGATGGCGGTATGTTTACCTGGCCGGCCCCCAGTTACACAAGGATTTCCGACAACTACGGAATGAGAATGCATCCGACACTTCACGTAGAAAAGATGCATAACGGAATAGATCTGGCAGCACCGTCCGGATCGCCTGTTTTGGCAGCGTACAACGGAACGGTGGTCGCAGCGGATTACAACTCTACCATGGGTAACTACATCATGATCAATCATGGAGGAGGCCTGTATACGATCTACATGCACTGCTCTGCATTATATGTTTCCAAGGGACAGGATGTAACTTCGGGGACCAAGATAGGAGCAGTCGGATCGACGGGCAGATCGACAGGCCCACACCTTCATTTTGGTGTAAGATTAAACGGCAATTATGTCAGCCCCTGGAATTACCTTAAGTGATCCGGATAGGAGTAAAAAGTGGATATAAATAATAATTACGGAATGATACCGCCTCAGATGCCTGAGGACAAAGGTAAACTTACCCGCAGGTTTATCGCGGGAATACTTGTAGGATGCTTTATTGCCATGTTTATTATGGCAGCAGTATATGTATTCTATTTTGCAAATCCTTTTAGCGAAATGATGGGTGGTAGCGGTGGACTGACCGCTGTACAGGGAGGAAACGGAGACATTCTCCTTACAGATGAAGTTGCTGACAAGATTGAATCTCTGGATGATGTCATTGATCAGTATTACTACAAGACAGATGTCAGCGATGAGCTGGAGGCTGACGGTATTTATAAAGGGCTTATGGATTCTTTGGGAGACCCCTACTCTGTCTACTACACAGAGGAGGAGCTGCAGGATCTTTTATCCGATACCGCAGGTGTTTACTATGGAATCGGTGCTTATGTAAGCATTGATGAAGATATGGGACTTCCGAGGATTTCAGGAGTAATGCCGGGAACACCTGCTGAGAGAGCAGAACTTCAGACGGATGATATAATATTTGAGGTGAATAAAGAGTCAACAAGCGGCCTTGAGCTTGATGAAGTAGTTTCACTGATCAAGGGACCTGAGGGCACTACAGTACATCTCACAATATTAAGAGGATCCAAGAGAGAGCAGATCGAAGTTGACGTTGAAAGATCAGCTGTAGAGGTTCCCACAGTTACCACCAAGATGGTCGGAGACAAGGAGAATATTGGATATCTCCAGATCACAGAATTTGATGACGTTACCCCGGATCAGTTTAAAGAGGGAATGGCTGAACTTCGCGAAAAGGACATGCAGGGACTTATCATAGACCTTAGAAGTAATCCCGGTGGAAGCCTGCAGGCTGTGTGCGATATAGCAAGACAGCTCCTTCCCAAGGGACTTATTGTATATACCGTTGACAGAGACGGAAACAGAGATGACTACACCTGTGACGGAGAAAATCAGATAGATATTCCCGTGGTTGTTCTTGTTAATCAGTACTCCGCAAGTGCTTCAGAGATCCTTTCCGGAGCGATCAAGGACTACGGTATCGGCAAGCTGGTCGGAACAACAACTTTCGGTAAGGGAATTGTTCAGAGAATCTTTGATCTCAAGGATGGTACGGCTGTTAAGCTGACAGTAAGTGATTACTATACTCCAAACGGTAACAACATCCATGGCATAGGTATAGAGCCGGATGTGGAGGTTGAATTTGACGCGGATGCCTACGCTGAGGACAAAACGGACAATCAGTTAAATAGGGGCATCGAAGAGATGGAAAAACTTCTTGACAACTAAAAAAAGAATGTGTATTATCAGAGACTGTGTCGAACATCTTCGGCACAGTCTTATTTTTTTTTGTAGAGCACTTGACGACGTCTTTTGGACTTTGGTGCGATACATCACTGTTTGTTTCAAACATTTTTTTCATTTGTTTCAGGAGAAAGTTTTATGAAAGTAAAGGCATGTATTTTTACTGACGCCGGAAAAGAGCGCAAGGTAAATCAGGACGCAGCCATGATCAAGGTTGCAAATACCGGAAGGTATGGAAGGATCTCTTTTGCCGCTGTATGCGATGGAATGGGAGGTCTGTCAAAAGGTGAGGTGGCCAGCTGTAAGGTGATAAGAGCACTGGAGAACTGGTTTTGCGAGGAGTTTTCGCTGATGCAGGGCATGGGCGAGGATGAGCTGTGGAAAACGGCGGAGACATCTTTAAAGCGTCTCATTGTAAAGGTCTGCGGAGAACTGAAAAGATACGGCAAGCACAGGGGCATAAACCTGGGAACTACCATGACAGCTCTTTTACAGATTGGAACAAGGTACATGACTATGAATATAGGCGATTCCAGGATATACCTGATAGACAGCGCCAAAGCCCGTGCGGTAACAAAGGACCAGAGCCTTGTACAGGATAAGGTGGACAGAGGGCTTATAACCAGGGAGGAAATGGCAACAGATCCCGAGAGGAACGTTCTGCTTCAGTCAATTGGTACGACTATGGCGCCTGAAATACAGGTTGGTCACGGAGAGTTTAAGGGAAGTACAACGGTTCTGGCCTGTAGTGACGGATTCTGGCGATCCCTTAATGCAGATGAGATACACAAAAGACTCTGTCCGCAGATGTGCGTTACCGATTCGGATATGCTTGATGAGTGCAGAAAGCTGACAGAGCTTGCCTGGAGCAGAAAAGAGAAGGATAACATCTCGGCAGCAGCTATGTGCCTGGAGTTTTAAACAGGGAGGTTAAATAGGATGGATACAGGAATTCTATACAGAGATAAATACAGGATCAAAAGAAAGCTCGGCGAGGGCGGCAGCAGCGTTGTGCTGATGGGAATAGACGAAAGAAAGGGCAGTGCTGTTACCATCAAGCAGATCAAAAAAGATGTCTACGGATCCGGAGAAATGAGCCTGCTTATGGGTGATGAAGCGGGTATGCTGATGAATTTGCATCATCCTTCGATTCCCGTGATGATCGAAGCCTATGACGATGCGTTTGTATTGGAGTACATACCCGGAAACAGCCTTGAGAAGTATGTAAGGCACAGGGGCTTTCTTAAGGAAAAAGAGGCAGTAGCTATTGGGTTTGAGCTGCTGGATATCCTCTCATATCTGCATACGGGCAAAAGACCTGTTGTATACCGTGATTTAAAGCCATCAAATATCATTGTCAGACCTGACGGACATGTTTCTCTCATAGATTTTGGTGCAGCGAGATACTTTGAAAGAGATGCATCTTCTGATACGAGGAATCTTGGAACGGGCGGATTTGCGGCACCTGAGCAGTACGGAAATCTGGGGCAGACAGATCCGAGGACTGATATCTACTGTTTTGGAAGAACTCTTTTGCAGATCATGGGTGGCAGGTGCTCACCGGAACTTATGATGATAATTGATAAATGCACAAAGCCTGACAGAGATGACAGATTTAATAATTGCGAAGAGATTGTGGATGCTCTTAAGAAGTATCCAAAGGTTGTGAGGAAAAACAAGTTCATGGCCAAGGCTAAGTACGGCCTTGTGGCAGCTGTTCTGGCGTTCATAATCTCTTTTGCCGTGACCAATTATGAGACAGTGGTGAGCTATGCGGCTTATGATGCTCAGTTAAGAGTGCCGGCTGTTAAAGAGAGACTTGGACTTGCGGGAGTAAGGATAAGGCAGATGATTTCAGAGAAATACGGCGAAGATGCGGACCGGATAAAGAAGCCGGCGGAGGAAGATGAATGATGATTTTTGCATATACATTTATAGTGGTCTTTGTTGCCCTGGTTGTAATACTAGGCCTTGGAAGCCTTCTGACAAGGGGAAATGAAGAGCCTGAGGTGATACCGGAAGGAGCAGCGACAGCAGCAATGTGCACAACGCAGCTTTTGGGACGCAGCGGTTTTGCTGACTCAGTGTGTGATGAAGAATTTGTTATTGAACAGGATCTGGTATTTACCTATGATTCGATAAATCTGTGAGCGGACGATCGGCATGGCGTCTCTATCGTATCAATTCCTAAAATTCTTAACCCCTATTTTTCAAAAAGTCATAAACAATTTCTTTAGAATTCTTCATAAAAATTAGACAATTCTAAACAATAATAAACCAGCTATTAAATGACAAAATTTTGGCTGTTTATGATTATGTTTATGATAGACCTCTTTGTAACATTAATTTAACAACAAAAACAAAACGGTGTTTGATATGTGTTTGATATGTGTTTGAAGCGAATGGATTCGGAAAGAGAGGTCAGTATGAAAAGAAAGAACATAACTCTTATAATCAAAAGATATTTGATGGCTTTACTTGCAATTGTGATCGTATTTGTTTCTGCAGCAGAGACAAAGTACACCGCTTTCGCAGCAGAGAATGAAAGCGGAGCAGAGGAGTTTAACTCCGGTGATACAGAGAATAAAGATGATGCCGGATCAGGCGAGGAAGAAAAAGAAGAGGAAGAAGCAGCTGAAGAAGAAGAGGAAGAAGCAGCTGAAGAAGAACAGGAAGAAGCAGCTGAAGAAGAAAAAGAAGAAGCAGCTGAAGAAGAAAAAGAAGAAGCGGCTGAAGAAACAAAGGAAGAAGCTACAGAAGAAGAGACAGCTTTAGATGAAAACGCAGCAGCTGAAGAAAACGCCGACGCAGAGGTTTCTGACCTTGTAGAGCCTACAAAGCCCGAGATTGAAGGCGAAGTTGATAACGATAAGATCAACCAGTACAACTCAAATGTTGATAACTATAACAATCAGGTTGACGAATACAACAGAGCAGTTGATGAGAAGTACGACGCAGAAGTAGCAGATGTAGAAAGACAGAACGAAGAGATCGACAGACACAATCAGCTGGAGCAGCAGAAGGTTCTTGATGCTGAGAAGCAGAACGAAGATATAAAGGCTCAGTATGAAGCAGACTACGCTCAGTATGAAGCTGATAAGGCGGAGGCTGACAGAGTAGTTGCAAGGTACAACGGATATTTCGCTGACATAGAAGCATATAATAACTGGGTTGTAACAAGCTATAACAATCCTGCAATCAAATCAGCAGAAGAGAATGCAAAAGACAGTAACGCACTGGTTATAGGTAATACTTATTCAGTAGAAGAAGCAGAGGAAAAGTCAGGTAATGATGTTGTAGTAAGAATCTTACACAACTTTGAGGGATTTGGCGATTATACTGAAGAGTTTACGATCGATGAAAATGATACTATCACATCATACTCAGCCGGAGCACATCTCCAGACAACTAACCCCGGATATTGCCAGTTCTACCTGAAGTCAGATGAAGATCATGCAATGGGTTACTGGACTCAGTCCTGGTCAATGGTGGGGGATACAGCCAATAACAAGACCTACGGATGGAATTGTGGCGACACACATACAATAACATATAAAGACGGTACAAAGTATCCAGGTGACAACACAGATATCTATATCGAATATCACTACTTTTGGACACAGCTTAAAACCTACAGACTTTTCAATGTTCCTAACAAGCCTGAACTGAACCTTGTACAGTATACACCTGATATTAAGGAAAAACTTGCAACTCCTACAAAAAAGAACTATCTCTCATACCTGGCACACATGGATCTTCTTGCAGAGCCTGTTATCGAAGAGCCTGTAGTAGAACCTACACCGGTTCCCGGAACAACTCCTGTAGCTGAAGAGCCTGAAGAAAAAGAGCCTGAAGTAAAAGAGCCTGAAGTAAAAGAGCCTGAAGTAAAAGAGCCGGAAGTAAAAATTCCTGAAGTGAAAGAGCCGGAAGTAAAGGTTCCCGAAGTAGAAGTACCTGTAGTAGAAGTGCCTGTAGTAGAAGTACCTGTAGTAGAAGTACCCGTAGTAGAAGTACCCGTAGCAGAAGTACCGGTAGCAGAAGTGCCTGTAATCGCAGAGCCGATCATTCCTTTAGCACCGCAGCCGGAAATAGTTCCGGAAGCTCCTGCAGCTCCGGCAGTTCCGGAAGCTCCTGCAGCAGTAGTTCCAAATGATGAGCCTGATGTAGCTCCCGCACCTGTTGTAATAGAGGAAGCTCCTGTAGCACTTGCAGATGTTCCCGAACCTGAAGCACAGGTACTTGGTGCAACAAGAGAAGAAGCTCCCGCAGCAGCAGTTTTAGGAGCAAGAAGAGGAACTACTGAAGATACAAATAACAGTATGGCAAGAATAATCCTCATGATCATTGCAGGAGGAGCTGCCATAACAGTTCTTTTCACAAGAAAAATCAAAGCATGATCAGATAAAAATGATGACCTCTTTCCACAAACAAACATATCAAACACATACAAAAAGGGCGTGCGCAGTGCACGTCCTTTTTGTGTGGCAGTATTCTTGGGACGGGGACGTGAGACTGTACAAGACTGTACAGAACATGGCGAACAGACGTTCTGAAAATTATAGACATACAACTAAAAGAATGGTAAACTATCACTACGTACTGTAATGTGTTGAAAAGCTATAGTTTTTCAGGAGATTTCGGGACATATGGATTTTAAATTACATTCGGATTACAAGCCAACAGGAGATCAGCCGCAGGCTATACAGAAACTTGTCGAGGGTTTCAAAGAGGGCAATCAGTTTGAAACATTGCTGGGAGTAACAGGATCAGGTAAGACCTTTACCATGGCCAATGTTATTGCCGCGCTTAATAAGCCAACTCTCATCATCAGCCATAACAAGACATTGGCAGGTCAGCTCTACGGGGAGATGAAGGAGTTCTTTCCGGAGAATGCGGTTGAGTACTTTGTATCATACTATGATTACTACCAGCCTGAGGCATATGTGCCACAGACTGATACTTATATTGCCAAGGATTCCGCTATCAATGATGAGATAGATAAGCTAAGGCTCTCTGCCACCGCATCCCTTGCCGAGAGGAAGGATGTCATTGTTGTTGCCAGTGTATCCTGTATTTACGGACTTGGTAGCCCCGAGGAATTTAAGGGAATGTCTGTTTCTCTTCGTCCCGGTATGACCAAGGACAGGGATGAACTGATAAAAGACCTTGTGGCTATCCAGTACGACAGAAACGATATGGAACTGGGCAGATGTAACTTCAGGGTTCGCGGAGATACTGTTGAAGTTTTTCCGGCTAATGCAGACGATTACCTTATCAGAATTGAATTTTTCGGAGATGAGATAGACAGGATATGCGAGGTTGAACCTGTTACTTCCAAGGTCAGAAGCGAGCTCACTCATGTCATGATATACCCTGCTTCTCACTATGTTGTTCCTCAGGAGAAGATCAATGCAGCCTGTGACAATATTGAGAAAGAGCTGGAGGAGCAGGTCAAGTTCTTCAAGGGGGAAGACAGACTGATAGAGGCTCAGAGAATTTCCGAGCGCACCAACTTTGACGTTGAGATGATGAGAGAGACCGGATTTTGTTCGGGGATTGAGAACTACTCAAGGCATCTTAATTTTGCCAAGCCCGGGGAGCCTCCGCTGACGCTTCTTGATTTCTTTGACAATGACTTTCTTATAATCGTGGATGAATCTCATATGACAATTCCTCAGATTGGAGCTATGTACAACGGTGACAGGAGCAGGAAGCTTACTCTTGTGGACTATGGCTTCAGACTGCCGTCTGCTCTTGATAACAGACCTCTTAACTTCGGGGAATTTGAAGAGCACATTGACCAGATGCTGTTCTGTTCAGCAACTCCGGGTAAATACGAGGAGGAGCACGAGCTTCTTCGTGCCGAGCAGGTAATAAGACCTACAGGTCTTTTGGATCCGGAAGTGGATGTGAGACCTGTTGAGGGACAGATAGATGATCTCATCGGAGAGATCAGGAAAGAGCTTGATAACAAGAATAAGGTCCTTGTGACAACTCTCACCAAGAGAATGGCTGAGGATCTTACCCAATACCTGGCTGAGTCCGGGATCAGGGTTAAGTATCTGCATTCAGACATTGATACCCTTGAGAGAGCAGAGATCATCAGGGATATGAGACTGGATGTCTTTGATGTGCTTGTGGGTATCAACCTGCTCAGAGAGGGGCTGGATATTCCTGAGATATCGCTGGTTGCAATAATAGATGCAGATAAAGAGGGATTCCTTCGTTCTGAGACTTCCCTCATTCAGACCATTGGCCGTGCAGCCAGAAACTCAGAAGGTCATGTTATAATGTATGCCGACAATATGACGGACTCAATGAAGAAGGCTATTGATGAGACCAGGAGACGTCGTGCCATTCAGCAGAAATACAACGAGGAGCACGGCATAACACCTCAGACCATCAAGAAGGCGGTACGTGACCTTATCGCAGTAACCAAGGCTGTTGCCAAGGAAGAAGTAAGATTTGAGAAGGATCCTGAATCTATGGACAGAGACGAGCTTGAGAAACTCATCGCCCAGGTTCAGAAGAAGATGAAGAGAGCAGCTACAGAGCTGGATTTCGAGACAGCTGCAATGCTGCGTGACCAGCTCATTGATCTTAAGAAGGTGCACACACAGCTCACTTCCGGGCTGTGAGCTGTGAGAACCTGACGAGGTCTTTTCGAGTCTGGTTCGAACGTGTCACTCCGAACACAGTGAGGAGTAACTTCCTTGTTACTCTGGAAGGGAATTAATATGTCAGAAAACAAAATGACCAAAAAGAACACCACCAAGAGGATACTCCCTTCTGATATACACGACTATATCAGGGTACGTGGTGCAAGTGAACATAATCTGAAACATGTAAATGTCAAGATCCCGAGAGAGACTCTGACTGTCTTGACCGGTGTGTCGGGATCAGGCAAGTCATCCCTTGCCTTTGAGACGATTTTTGCAGAGGGACAAAGGCGCTACATGGAGTCTCTTTCATCATACGCCAGAATGTTCCTGGGACAGATGGACAAGCCCAATGTTGAGGCTATTGAGGGACTTTCACCCACCATATCCATCGACCAGAAATCCACCAACAAGAACCCCAGATCTACCGTTGGAACAGTGACAGAGATCTATGATCATTTCAGACTTCTCTATGCGAGGATCGGTATTCCTCACTGCCCCAACTGCGGAAGAGAGATCCGCAGACAGACTGTGGATGAGATGTGCGATCAGATCATGGCGCTTGGAGACGGAACCAAGCTTCAGATTATGGCGCCTGTAGTCAGAGGCAAAAAGGGTGAACATCAAAAAACCCTGGACAGAGCAAAGCGCGCAGGCTATGTAAGAGCAAGGATTGACGGCAGCCAGTATGATATCTCCGAAGAAGAGATCAAGCTGGACAAGAATATCAAACATAACATTGAGATCATCGTAGACAGAATCGTGGTCAGGGATGACAATGAAAACCTTCGTCGCAGACTTACGGATTCCATTGAGAATGCACTGCAGCTCACAGAGGGACTTCTTCTTGTGGATGTGGTGGATGGGCAGGAGCTGAGCTTTAGTCAGAGCTTTGCATGCCCTGATTGTGGGATCAGTATTCCTGAGATCGAGCCCAGAAGCTTTTCCTTCAACAATCCTTTCGGCGCATGTCCTGACTGTGTGGGACTTGGCTACAAGATGGAATTTGATGCTGATCTCATGATCCCCGATAAGAGTCTTTCCATCAATGACGGATGTATTGTTGTGATGGGATGGCAGTCTGCCAACAAGGACTCAAGCTTCAGTAACGCCGTACTCCGTACCCTTGCCAAAGAGTATAAATTCAGCCTTGATACCCCTTTTGAGGAACTGTCCGAGGAAGTTCAGAACATGATCATTTACGGGTCAGATCGGACTGTCAAGGTTCATTATAAAGGCCAGAGAGGCGAAGGCGATTATCCCATCAAGTTTGATGGCCTTATCAAGAATGTAGAACAGCGATACAGGGAGACCTTTTCTGAAGCCATGAAGGCAGAGTATGAGGAATTCATGAGAATAACTCCTTGTCAGCTCTGCGGTGGACAGAGACTCAAAAAGGAATCACTGGCTGTAACCATAGATGACAAGAATATTTACGAGATCACTTCCATGTCAATTGATGAGCTCCAGAGCTATCTGGACAACATGAAGCTTTCTCCTCAGCAGGAGCTTATCGGTGCCCAGGTCCTTAAAGAGATCAGGGCAAGAGTTGGTTTCCTTGTGGATGTGGGACTGGATTATCTCTCGCTTTCAAGAGCAACGGGAACTCTCTCAGGAGGTGAAGCTCAGAGAATAAGACTTGCAACCCAGATAGGTTCAGGCCTCTGCGGAGTATGCTACATCCTTGATGAGCCCAGTATCGGTCTTCATCAGAGGGATAATGACAAACTCCTTAATACTCTTAAGAACCTGAGGGATCTTGGCAATACTCTTATCGTAGTTGAGCACGACGAAGATACAATGAGAGCTGCGGACTACATCGTAGATGTCGGTCCCGGAGCCGGATCCCACGGAGGCGAGATCGTTGCCTGCGGAACTGCTGAGGATATCATGAAGGTAGAGGAGTCCGTGACAGGTCAGTATCTGTCAGGCAAGCTCAAGATCGAAGTGCCTGCTACCAGAAGAGAGCCCAAGGGATGGCTTAAGATAAAGGGGGCTCAGGAGAACAACCTTAAGAACATCGACATAGATGTACCGGTCGGAGTAATGACCATTGTCACCGGCGTCTCCGGCTCGGGCAAGAGCTCTTTTGTCAACGAGATACTGTATAAACACCTGGCAAGAGATCTCAACAGAGCAAGAGTTATCCCCGGCAAGCACAAAGCGATTGAGGGCCTTGAGCAGGTGGACAAGGTAATTGCCATTGATCAGTCACCTATCGGAAGGACGCCGCGTTCAAATCCCGCAACCTATACCGGCGTATTTGATATGATTAGAGACCTCTTTGCCGGTACTCCCGATGCCAAGGCAAGAGGCTACAAGAAGGGAAGATTCTCCTTCAACGTCAAGGGCGGACGATGTGAAGCCTGCGGAGGAGACGGTATCATCAAGATTGAGATGCACTTCCTTCCTGATGTATACGTACCATGTGAAGTCTGCGGAGGCAAGAGATACAACCATGAGACTCTGGAAGTCAGATACAAGGGCAAGAATATTTATGACGTCCTTGATATGACAGTTGAGGAGGCTCTTAAGTTCTTTGAGAACGTTAAGACCATAAAGCGCAAGATCCAGACCCTCTACGACGTAGGTCTGGGCTATGTAAAGCTCGGTCAGCCCAGTACAGAGCTCTCAGGAGGTGAGGCCCAGAGGATCAAGCTTGCTACAGAGCTCAGTAAGGTCGGAACCGGGAAAACAGTGTATATTCTGGACGAGCCAACAACAGGTCTTCACTTTGCAGATGTTCAAAAGCTCGTTAAGATCATGCACACACTGGTTGACCAGGGCAATACAGTTGTGGTCATCGAACATAACCTGGATGTTATCAAGACCGGAGACTACATCATCGACATGGGACCCGAGGGCGGATCCAAGGGCGGAACAGTAGTGGTTGCCGGAACTCCCGAAGAAGTTGCAAAGTGCAAGAAGTCTTATACGGGCGCATATATCAAAAAAATGCTATGATGTATGTATATGCTTTTACAGGCGGGAGGAGAACATGCCTACAAAGGATTTTGATACAAGACCTATAGACCTCAGAAGGTTCTTTAGACAGTTTGTGAAGAGATTCTGGATAATTATCGCCGTTACTGTGCTTGGTGCAGTGCTTGGTTTTGTCAGCTATGTGATCTACAGCAACGTCAAAAGTGGAAACACGGTTTACCGCATCAGGAATGACTATTATATAAACTTTGACTATGAGGCATTTCCCCAGGGACCGGATTATTTCAATGCCTATACGTGGGATGGGATACTTAGGGATGATCCTGTTGTAAACAAGGCGCTGGAAGTGGCTCCCGGTGTTACCAAGGCTCAGATACTTGAGTCCGTAAAGGGAGAGATCCTTGGAGATTACAGGATCCTTACAGTGGTTGTTACCGGTACTGACAAGGAGAAGGTCCAAAGTATATCAGACGCATACAAGGTAGCACTTCCGGCATTTGCAGATGTACTGGATATGATAGCATCAATTGATCTTTGGACCGATGCTGAGCTTGAGGAATATGACGAGTATACCAGAGATGGCAATGCGGCTTTTCTGGGAGCACTTATAGGTCTGTTCGTGAGTCTGTTTGCTGTGCTTATGTACGGAATTTTCGACGATGCCATCTATACCGAGAGAGACTGGGTCATCAGATACCCTCAGATTCCTTATCTTGGCAAAAGAGATACCGACGAGTACAACGTCAACAGATCACATCTGCTTCAGTACGACGGTAACTATATTGAGCTTGCCACAGACCAGTTCAGATATGATCTTGACGAGTTCGACAGGATGAGAGCAGCTGACGGCGTTATATTAAAGCTCAGATCCGGAAAAGATAAGACAGAGGATATGGACAAGGTTGTCTATACTCTTATAAAGCAGGATGTCAAAATTGTCGGGGTGATGGAGTAAATGGTTCTTTATGTGCTGATAGCTGCCATCACGATAGTTTTGGCATGCCATGTTCAGACAACTGAAAAAACTCAGGGTGACATACTCATGGGATATACTACAAGACAGAGGGCAGAAAGTGCCCTGTGTCTTGTTTCTGTGTTTGTGATCCTTACAGCTTTGGCGGCTCTCAGGCATGAAGTAGGCAATGATTATGGAACCTATGTGGTGACCTGCCATGAGATCTTCCAGAGAGGCTATGTGGTTACGGAGCCCGGATACAATCTGGTTGTCAGGATCCTCTATACGCTCTCCGGCAAGGAAGATTATCTTCTTATGTTCGGTGTCTTCGGAGCCGCGATTGTGGCAATCTTTCTTAAGGTATTAAAAGATCAGAGCGACAGTTTTGCCTGGGGCTTTTTTATATTCATGACCTTCGGGCTTTATTACAAGAGCTTTAATACCGTAAGATATTATTTTGTCCTGGCCATCGCCACCTTTGCGCTGCGTTATCTTATAGATATCAACTGGCAGAACCTGATCAAGTTCTTTGTGCTGATCCTGTTTGCAGCTACCTTCCACAAGTCAGTGCTTGTGGTAATTCCGATGTATTTCCTTGCAAGAGTGCAGTGGAAGAGATGGGCTCTTATTCTTCTGGCAGTCTTTGCGGCCACAGTAGGTCTTTTCAATAAACAGATAATGGATATTGCTCTTAAGCTCTATCCGTCTTACAGGAATACCGTATATATCGAAGAGGTTCATTCCATAGTCGAATATGCTGCGCCGATAGCAGGATGTATCTTTGTTCTTGTGATATGTTTTGTCTGCTATGAAGATGCCATCAAAAACCGCATCGACAACCGCATGTACTTTAACATGAACATCATGGGAATGGCACTGTACTTAAGCTGCTACTGGCTTCCGCTGGTCACCAGATTTTCCTACTATCTTACAACTGCGCAGATACTGCTTCTTCCGAATATAATCTGCAGCATCAAAGATCCCAAAAAGAAAAAGAGGGTCATGGCTGCAGTCATCATATTCTGCATGCTGTACTTTTTGTATTTCCTAAGAGAAGCCGACAAAGTGGGCGTAAGAGTCCTGCCATATAAGAGCTGGCTCTTTTACGACCACAGGTGGCTCAACCAGACAGATACTTTTTAAATGATGTGTATATGGCTGTGATAGGAGGTTGCATATGAACAATGCCCCCAGGTATACAAAATCCTACGATGAATTTTTAAGGGAGAATCGAATAGCGGTAAACAAGTCTCTCAATGTCGTTTTGTGGTTCTGTATTTTTACAGGACCTGCAATAGCGCTTGGAGTCGCTAAAGGAATATTCAAGAATGTGGATTATGATATATGCATTCAGATATCTGTTATTGTGGCGATTCTTGCCTTTGGACATTATCTGATGCTCAAGAAGTGGCCGGATTCCGTAGTGACCAGTATTACTGCATTATTGGCCTTTAACATGCTCCTGGCTCATATGACTTATGGACGCGTTGCGGTTTATCTGACCTGGTTTTTGGTGCCGCTGCTTAGTTTGCTGTTTTGTGATACCAGGATATATATTTTTGCTGTGGTATCCAACTACTGTCTGATGATACTTTCCACATGGATGGTGGCGCCTTATTTCTCGAGTATGAGATCAGACTATGGCACAGCACTGGCATATTTTCTTAATGCTGTTGGCGGATACACCATAGAGACGATCATCATGACATTCGCCGGACTTGCCCTCGGAAGACTGGCAACAAACTATTTCCGGGACACAATGGTCCAGCAGGAAGATTTGGTACAGCATGAATCCCGGATGGCGGAGCAGCTTGATATTCTGGACTCTATGGCTGAAATCTATGAGAAGGTTAATCTGATAGATTTTTACAAGATGACAGAGAGGCCGTTAAGAGGCGACAATGCAGGTGACAAACTTCATGAGAAGAAGCTTGATTTTTCTGAATATGACCACACTTATATGACACGACAGATCATTGGAAATGTCGTTGATGATCAGGAAGAGGAGTTTATAGAATTTACAAACATAACAACCGTTCAGGACAGACTTGCGGACAAAAAGATCATATCAGGTGAGTTTATCAATAAGTATAGCGGTTGGTTCAGAGCCCAGTACATCGTAGCTGAAAAGGATGAAAACGACAGACCGATGATAGTTGTCTTCACGGTTCAGAGCATAGAAGCTGAGAAGAGGCGAGAAGAACATCTTATCCGTATAGCTATGACTGATGAGCTCACAAGGCTTTATAACAGAAGATGCTATGAGGAAGATATTCTGGAATATAAGGAAAAAGAGATTGAGGAAGATTTCGCAGTTTTCTCAATTGATGTAAACGGACTAAAGACCGCCAATGATACCAAGGGCCATGCGGCCGGAGATGAGCTCATAAAGGCCTGTTCTGATTGTCTTTTGATGGCAGTTGGATCAAGGGGCAAAGTCTATCGTACCGGCGGCGATGAGTTTATTGCTATTGTGCATATTGATGATACAAGTGCTCTTTTAACGGACATGAAGAATGCAGCTTCATCCTGGCACGGCAAATACCAGAACGAGCTTGCGATATCCGTGGGATATGCGGCTCATAAAGATCATCCTGCACTCACTGTAGAAGATCTTGAGAAGGTTGCGGACAGAATGATGTACAGTGATAAGGCAGAGTACTACAAGGCTGCGGGAATAGACAGAAGAAAACAATAATTGTATACTTAACGGGATAATTTATCATAAGATTTTCGGAGGATTTTGACATGAAGATGAGATATTGTAAGAGATGCCTTCAGCCGGACACAAGACCGGGCATCGTATTTGATGACGAGCAGATCTGCTTTGCCTGCAGGTACGAAGAGTCCAAGGCCACAATAGACTGGGCGGCCAGAGAGGCAGAGCTTAGAGGATTTGCTGAGGAAGCTAAGGCAGAGGCCAAGAAGAGAGGAAATATCTACGACTGCATCATCGGTGTTTCAGGCGGTAAGGATTCGACCTTCCAGGCAGTTTATGCCAAGGAAAAGCTGGGACTTAATCCGCTTCTTATCAACTGCATGCCTGATGAGATCACAGAGATCGGGCGCAAGAATATCAACAACCTTAATAATCTTGGTTTTGACATTATCTCAATCCGTCCGAATCCTATCGTTGCCAAGAAGCTTGCAAGAAAGTCATTCTTTGAGCGCGGTAATATCATCGCTGCTTCGGAGTACTGCCTCTGGGCTTCTTCATATATCATGGCTGTTAAGTTCAACATCCCTCTTATTATCCAGGGTGAGAACGCAGCTCTCACACTCGGTGCTGCCAAGAATCAGGAAGCAACAGGTAATGCTTTCTCGGTAATGCAGCTTGAGACTATCCGTGGAGCAAGTGTTGACAGCTTCGTTGACCTGTCCAATAACATTACGGAAAAAGATCTTTTCCTCTACAAGATACCTACAGTTGAGGAGATGCAGGCAAAGGGCATCAAGGCCATCTTCCTTCAGTACTATGCCAAGGAGTGGTCACAGGTTTACAACGCAGACTTTGCTGTTGCAAGAGGACTTACCGGAAGATCGGGAGACCTTCACGACCTCGGCCGTTACAGAAGATACACAGCACTTGACTGCGATCTTCAGATCCCTAACCAGATGATCAAGTATCTCAAGTTTGGTTTCGGATATGCCACAGACGAGATCTGCTACGACATCAGAGAGGGCAGATTCACAAGAGAAGACGGCAAGTGGTACGTCAATGAGTACGATGGTCTCTGCGGACAGCAGTATATTGATGCTGCCTGCAGGTATCTGTCAATCACTGAGGAAGAATTCTGGGAGGTTGTGGACAGGTACGTCAACAGAGATCTCTTCGAGAAAGTAAACGGAAAATGGACTCCTAAGTTCACAGTTGGTGAGGACTATGAATCATAAGATTAAAAAGTATTGGTATATGTACTTAACAGGAACACTGCTTCTTATACAAGCGGCAGTGTTCCTTGTATTTCGTGGAGAAAGCTATTTTCAGATCCACGATAACTTAGACCTGTTTATGGGTCACTATGAGATGCTCAAAAAGGCGCACCTCTGGTTTGCCCACGGAGCTGATGCCCCTATTCTTCACGGAGTGCCAAGGGACCTGTTTGGCTCTGAGTTTAATCTCTACAATTTCTTTTACATAATACTGCCCACGTATTGGGCATACCTTGCAGGTTATGCTGCCAAGATAGCGATCGGGATGATATCGTTCATCCTTTTGGCAAAAGACATCTACAAGGAGCGCTACGAAAACTACAAGCCCCTTGTTATAGTAATCGCAGCAGCTTTCGGAATGATCCCTGTTTTCCCGACCTATGGCATTGCCTTTACGTCGGTTCCTTTTATAGTTCTTTTCCTCAGAAAGATATATTTCGCAGAGAATGTAAAAGAGAGGCTTCCCTGGTATCTGGCGGTATTCTTTTATCCGCTGATATCATATTTCTCATATCACGGCTTCTTTATCCTGAGCTATATGGTGTGTGCGGTTATCATTCTGTGGATCAGGGATAAGAAATTCCCGCTCAGTACCTTCATATCGATCGTTGTTCTGTCTCTTGGATATATCCTTCTTGAGTACAGGCTTTTCGGGCAGATGCTGGGGACTGATACAGTCACCATCAGGACCACCATGGACCATGGCAATCTGACCTTTGGAGAGGCCATGAAGACGGCCTTTTTGGAGTTTGTAAATGCATCCTTCCACTCGGAGGATTCACATACATATATTGTTCTGGGAGTAGTGCTGGTTGCACTTGTTCTTATTAACATCGGACACGTAAGAGCCGGTAAGGCAAAAGAGATGCTGACAGATCCTATAAATCTTGTGATGCTGTGGATCATCTTCAATGTGCTCATATTTGGCCTCTATCAGTTTGCGCCTTTCAGACATCTCTTTGAGATGCTGGTTCCGCCGCTTACAGGTTTTGAGTTTGCAAGGACCGCTTATTTCAATACTTTCCTCTGGTACGCAGAGCTTCTTCTTGTCTGCATCCGGATGTATGACTATGGGAAAAAGAACCTTAAGCTTCTTGCCAATGTGATCGTTACCCTTGCGGTGCTTGTTGTAATGTTTGTTCCACAGGTTTACAACGACTTCTATTACACCTGCTACAATCAGGCATACAAAGTGATCAAGCACAAAGAGACCAGTACTGTTAATTACAACGAGTTCTATTCAGCAGAGCTCTTTGAGAAGATTAAAGATGCGATAGGCTATAACGGTGAGTGGTCTGCAAGTTACGGCTTCCATCCTGCAATCCTCAACTACAACGGCATCGCTTCTGTTGACGGATACCTCGGTATGTATGCCCAGGAATACAAGGACAAGTGGACCAGAGTTATCGAGCCTGCTTTTGAGGGCTCACCTTCTCTGGCTTCATACTTCGTCGGATGGGGAGCAAGGGTCAATCTTATCTCGGCTTCTGATGAGAATACTTATGCGCCTCTTAGGGTGATGGATCCGCAGGATAAGCGGCTTATCGCTGACATGGACGAACTAAAGAGTCTTGACTGCAAATATATCTTTGCAAGGTTTGAGATAAGTAATGCTGATGAGATCGGACTTGAGCTTATTGGCAGCTACACGGATGAGAGCAGTCCTTATACCATTTATGTTTACGAACTGTAAATATTAATCTGACATTATTAAAGAAAAATGAAATCGCTTTGTGACAATTCTGTGATACTTCTTCGAGTAGTATAATTTTAGTTGATGAACATTGCCCCAAGGGGCGTTTCGAAAGAAGAGGAGAAAAATTATGAAGAGAAGAATTGCACTTGTGATGATTGGCACAATGGTTTGTCTTACAGCCTGTGGTAGTCAGCAGGCTCCCGCAGCACCTGCTGAAGAGGCTCAGGAGACCGGGGCTGCAGAGGAATCCACTCAGGAGACCACAGAGGAGACGGCAGAGGCAGAAGAGTCTTTGGAGACAGAAGAAGAGGTAAGCTATGTTGAGGACATGGTCCTTACCAATGACTATCTTACAGTTACGGTTCCCGAAGAGTTTAAGGGTAAGTTCCTTGCGACAGTAGATGATAAATCCATCAGTCTGTACGATAAAGCCAGCAATGAGGCGGGATACGGCGGCTTTGCTTTTTCCGTTGTTGTTGACGTAAACAAAGATCTCTTTTACGGAGGAATGTACTCAAAGATTGGTGAGTATGCAGATGGAAGCGGAGAGATCTATGATGTGGATGTCCTCTATCCATCCGATGTCCAGTGGGATATAACAGCATCTGATGAAATGCCTGAGGATTACGGCAAGCTTTACAATTCCGCTACTGATATCATATCAAAGGCTGTAGCGTCAGGTGATGGAACCTTTATGTACGGTGCAGGAACCAAGGGCGAAGAGCTCTATGGATATCTGGTTTCTCAGCTTATCGAGAAGGGCGGCTATGAAGATCTGGGATTTGTTTATCAGGACATCACAGTTGACGGCGTTGATGAACTTCTTATCGGCCCTATGGGTGACGCAGATCCCACACCTATATACGAGATCTATACTACCACAAACAGGGAACCTGCGCTGGTTGTCAGCGGATCAGCGGATGACTGCTATTATGCTCAGCAGTATGGCGGAGTTTCCAGGGTTACCTTTGACGGGGAGAATATAACAGAAGCTCACTCATACGTAATTGAGCCTGCAACTTCCGAACTCTTCCACCAGTACAGCATTAAGTATGACACCAAGGCAGATGAGAAGAATCCGTATTTTGTAAGCTATGGCGATGATGAAGAAGCCTGGGAGCCTTCAAATCAGGAAGATTTCGACTTCAGGGTAGAGAATCTGAAGGATGCGCTTTTAAAGCTTGAATACACATCCTTCTCAGATATTACCCCCATAGACTATTCAAAGGTTGACCTTGGTAAGTACGACACCTTTACTCAGATGATAAATGATTTTAAATCCGGTATGGGCTATGCCAACGAGCCTGTGGGCGACACTGATGTGTTCTTTGTTTCAAGCGGATGCTATGATGGTGAGAATGGTACCAAGAATGCCATAGATTCATCACTGTTCATCTATGACAATGACAAAATTGTATTTCTGGATCAGATCGCTTCATCGGGAACAGCTTATCCTGTAAGCCTCAATGACGGCTTCATCTACGTCGGTGGACATCACAATGTTTTTAAGTACACCGTTAAGGAAGGAAAGCTCATCCTCTCAGAGGAGGCTTCGGAAGTTTTTGACAGCGCAGGAAACGCCACCTACTACTACGGAGCAGATGGCGCTAAGGCTCAGGAGGTTAAGGATAACTCTAACCTCACCAGACTATTTGATGAGTACTTTGCAGGTAAACCGGTTGAGTATTCAGTGGTGCAGCAGTAATATAAAGCTTTAATGTCAGCTGTTTACCTGTGCATCTTTTTCGATACTTTTATCTTCAAGCTTTTTGTAGGTCCACTCTTTGATAAGAGAATAAATTACTGATGTCAGTGGAATAAAGAACAGCATTCCTGCCACTCCCATCAGGCTGGATCCGACAGTAACTGCAAAAAGAACCCACATTGAGGGAAGTCCGACACTACCGCCAACAACCTTGGGGTATATCAGATTTCCCTCAATTTGTTGCAGTATCAGGAATATTACAATAAACAAAAGCGCCTTTTCGGGGCTCTCCATAAGTATCAGAAAAGCACCGACTGCACATCCTATAAAGGCTCCCACAACAGGGATAAGTGCTGTAAAAGCAATTAAGATACTGATAAGAAATGCATAGGGAAGTCTTGTAATAAGGAGAACCACAAGAAACATCGAGCCAAGAATGCACGCCTCAAGGCACTGACATGAAATAAAGCTTGAAAAGGTATCCGAAAATTTCTTGGCTACATAATTTATTTTACTGCGGGTCTTCTCTGAAAACAGTGCAGTAATGAGCATTTGCGCCTGTCTGTAAAGATTTTCTTTCTGCATAAGTATGTAGCAGGCAAAAACAAGACCTATGGCAACGGAAGCTATCATAGACAATGCAGCCTTGGCAGCTGAAAATGCACTTCCAAAGGCGTTGCCCACGCCGCTTTTCAAAAAGTCGGTCACAGCAGAAATCACGCTGTCAGCATTTATGTTGAGGGATTCTATCTGGGCCTGTATCTCTTTATTTCCGGAAAAGATATTTTCGGCATAAGCCTGCAGCTGGGGAAGAGAGGTGTTCATGGCCTGTACAAGCTGATTTGCAGTTGCTCCGAGCTGTGGAACAACCACCATGATCACGCAGCTTATCACCAAAAGTACAAGCACTATGGTGACAATAAGAGAAAGCGGTCTTACAAATTTTCTGTTCTTCCACTTTTTAAACCATTTTTCTTCAACGGCCTTCATGGGGATATTGATTATAA